>CAZJXH010000255.1:0-5334 GCA_964549475.1 uncultured Oscillospiraceae bacterium | reverse complement strand
ATGCTGATGTTGAAATAGGTTGCAAGCTGCGGGAGAAAGGTAATGTCGGGGTAGCTTTGCCCCGTTTCCCATTTGGAAACGGAAGCTTTTGAAACACCGATATAAGCCGCCAGTTCGTCCTGTGTGATTCCCTTCTCCTTGCGTTTTGCGATAAGCGTCTTTCCAACGTTTATTTCTCTCATTGAATCATTCCTTTCATTCAAAATCCATTTTATAACATTTCGTGAATTATTTTTCTTTTCTTTATGCATTATTATACGGTCCTGTCCGAAATAATCAAAGGGTTTATAGTTGATTATCGTTGATTAAATCAACCTGTGAGAAACATTTTCGTTTCTTATGATTGGGATCCCCGTTCTGAATGAATAAAAAGGTGTATAAAAATGATCGGATCAAAGAATAAAAAAGAGAGGGCGGCATGCTCTCTCCTTCTGTATAATAAACATTTTTAGCATTTCTTAAGTCAAGCTTCATTAATTCCTAAATCAAGCTTGATTTTATTTAATCCGCTTTTAAAATCTTGCATAGGAATCACCTCCTTTGTATTTTATTTGTTTACCACATTGACCGGCTGGCCCTTCAGGAATGCCTCCAGATTGTCCGCTGCGATGTTCATCAGCCGTGTCCGCGATTCTTTCGGAGCCCAGGCGATATGAGGGGTGATGATGCAGTTCTTTGCTTGAAGAAGCGGATTGTCCTCCCGGATCGGCTCAATTGATACCACATCCACTGCGGCGCCGGCTACTTTCCCGCTGCCAAGCGCTTCTGCCAGATCGTCTTCCACAATGAGCGGCCCGCGGGAAGTGTTCAGAATCATCACTCCGTTTTTCATTTTTCGAATACTGTTTTTATTGATAATTCCTTTTGTGCTGTCAAGCAAAGGACAATGCAGGCTGATGACATCCGATTGCAGCAGTAATTCGTCCAGGGCCGTATAATGAAAAAATTCACTTTCAAGGGATTCGATTGTAGAATGGCTATGTGCCAGAACGTTCATTCCCATTGCCTGGGCGATCTTTGCCACAGCCTGTCCAATTCTTCCCATACCGATAATGCCGATGGTCTTTCCGGCAAGTTCGATCAGCGGGTAATTCCAAAAACAGAAATCCGGACATTTCGTCCATACTCCATCTTTAACTGCCTGGTTGTGCTCTCCGACATGGTGGCACAGTTCCAGCAATAATGCGAAAGTGAATTGTGCGACTGCAGTGGTTCCATATGCCGGAATGTTTGTGACGATAATGCCGGATTCTTTTGCCGCAGCGATATCCACTACATTATATCCGGTCGCCAGCACTCCGATAAATTTCAAATTCGAGGTTTGTACGAATATTTTTTTATCAAGAGGTGTCTTGTTTGTAAAAACAATCTCCGCACCTCCGATTCGTTCCATGATCTTTTCCACCGGGGTACGGTCATATACAGTGACATTGCCCATCTCTTCCAGTCTTTTCCAGGTCAGATCTCCAGGATTCAAGGTATATCCATCCAGTACGACGATTTTCATAGTTCGGCCTCCGTTTTTACCCTGTTTATTCTTTGCCTTTTCGTACATGCTGTGTTCTGTTTTTGTCTATACACAGGTTTCTAGAGTTTCGCCCATGCTTCATTCAGTGTTCTTTTTGAATTCGCAATCACCAGGTCCGCATTCTCGTCTCCCCATGGTTTGACTTCAAAACTAACGATCGGCGGATTGTTTTTGTTCAGGAATCCGATTGTTTTAAGAACTCTTAAAAATTCGATCAGCTCCGGTACATCGTTTTCTCCATTCGGAAATCCGAATCTCGGATGGGCGTCTCCATAGGCAGGAAAGGACGGATCCTTCACCACTGCGTTTCCAATATGTGCATGGACCAGATATTCTGCGATCGGCAGGATGGCCTGTTCCGCCGTTTCCCGGATCAGTGGAAGATGACTTAAATCCACCATGAGGCCGAAATTGTCATGTTCCTTCCGAATTTCCTGTGCGAACCGTTTCGCTAGTTCGACTGGTCCGATGATGGATTTTTTATCGATATCATAGTCAAACACTTCAAGGATGATTTTTAGATCCCCCTTGGCCTTCGCATACCTGCATAGTTCTTTCGTTGAATTCACCAGTTGCTCAAAGGATTCCTCTTTTGACGATTCAATATATTTTCCGCTTAAAAATGCAAATCCCTTTGCTCCCATTTCATAGGCTTCGTCGATTCCTTCTTTCAAAGATGCCAGTGCCGTCTGCCTGCCTTCATCGTTCAAATTGTTGATATTGAGCCCTGTTGTGAGAAGTCTTGGCTGAGCTCCATAAGCAACGGCCAGCCGGCTTTCATCGATTATCTTTTTTACTTCTTTGCGTACATTGGGATCTTTGATCCATGTGATTTCAATCGCATTGAAATACGGATCCAGCGCTATTTTTTTCACGGTTTCGGCCACAGGCCCCTCGCCCTTCATTGTGGATGGAAAAGCCATGAAATGGATGATTCCCACTTTCATATATTGATTCATCGATTCGTTCATCATTGGTCTCCTTACTCTGTTCTGTTTACAAGTCTACTCACAAATATTGTATGGTTTTTTTCTCTTTTTGTAAATGAAACATGGGGACGGTTTCTATTGTTTCGTTTCTGATCAACGAAACAATAGAAACCGTCCCCATGTTCCAAGCTTTTTTACCGGAGAAAAACTTCGCGTCTTGTCTGCTGTCGATTTACATGTGCCGGACAGTCTTCCCTTTGCGTAATGGGCGAGTCGCAAGTGCAAATACACCGGCTCCCAGCAATAGCCACAGGGTCAGTGGTAAAGAATCGTCTCCCGTCTGCGGGTTCGGCATAGAGTCGGACTTAACTGTCTTCACGAATGAATTGGGTTTTACCCAGACGATGCTTGTTCCGTCCGTAAAGGTATCATAGCCTTCCTTGGTGGTGTTTGCGATATGCTTGCTTTCTTCCACCGGCAGATTTTCAATCGTCAGGGGAGTTGAGGCGTTGATCTTTCCATCCACCGTGACCTTTGCACCCACTGCGGGTTCGTTCAAATCCCATGCCGCCGCGCTTAGACCTGTGCCGCCTTTGCCTGTTGAGTGAACATCGCCGAATATATGCACATCGGCTCCTGAAGAGGATACCGCTGCGGCATCTTCGTCCGTCGAAACGACGTTTCCTTTCACCGTGACATCCGCGCCGTTCCAAGCGTTCACAGCGTTAACCGGTGCGGTGATATTGCCCCCGACCACAGCCGAGCCATTGCCTGAAACAACACCAGCAGCGCCGTTTGTTACTGTAACACTGCCATCTACATGAAGTGTTGCACTTTCGCCGCTCACAAAAGCTCCGCGGCTGTTTTCTCCGGATACAATAATATCTCCGCCTATGCTGACATTCGCGTTCTCATTCCAGCCGTCAACATAAACACCGCCGGAGGACTTTCCAGAAGCAGTCACGCTGCCGCTGACATTGACAGTGCTTTTCCCGTAGCATTCCACGCCATAGGTATTCTCACCAGTCGCTGAGACCCTGTCCACATTCACCGTGCTTCCGTCTGTTGCATAAACCGCACATTCGCAGTTCGTCGATGTTACGGTGGTTATATCAGCAGAGCTGTTTCCCGCCGCATAGACACCATATGTCACACCATCGTCTGCAACTACGTTTAAAGCACCTTTGCCCGCCAAGTCCAAAAAGCCGTAGTTGTCGACATAAACCGCAGCAATTGCGGCAGTGCTTCCCTCAGGCTCTATATTCGGTTGTGCACTGCTGTCTGGATTAACGTTTAACGTGTACCCGTTCAAATCTATTTGGACTCCGTATTCAATGATTGTGATTGGCAGGGGATACTCGATATCTGCCATAAGTTTCAGGGTGTGTTCGTTCCAATCTCCTTTGTTCACCTTCTCCAGCGCATCCGTAAGCTCCTGCACACTGGCTACCTCGTGCACTTTTTCTACGGGAGGCACTGTCTGGGCGGGAACTCCCTCGCCGGTGAGGTGAAGTGTCACGGGGTCGGCGAGGCTGTAATCCGATATATCCACCCCTCCGTTATCGATGATGTAACAACTGTACTGATAGCCGTTCATAGAGGCTTCCAGCGCGGGGAGGGTGAGTGTCGTGTTCGTTTCTCCTGAAAGCTCCTTTAAACCATCCCCTTTATTGACCATCCACTTGTAGGTACAGCCGGTTTTCTCCTCCACTGAGAGAGTGACACCGCCGGAGTACGGCAGATGATAGAAACTTCCCATGCCCGATATCAATCCATCACTCTTCGTTTCTGGAAGTGCGTTTGAAGATTTCAACATGCCTTGATCAACCTTTCCAAGATACATCTGGATACTAAAAAAATGTTCCATGGAGATATTATTAGGACCCCCATTTAAAGACGACTTTAAACCAAGACGATTTTCCTGTGTCTGTCCTTGATTGGTGGTTATATGACAATCCAATGCACGTATACCAGAAATTTCAGTCAGTTTATAGTAGTTTCCAATAAATGATGGACCTTCTATATAACTGTAGAGATTATTAAAATTGCCCTTGTTCTTATCGAAAAATATGTTATACAAAGACGTATTTCCGCCATAATCCTTAAAAATTTTCCGATAGGTCTCCTCGGCTACCTGGTGGGTCCATATCTCCGTTACGCCCCCAGCCCAGGTGGGGGTATCTAATTTCCCCCAAGCTGGGCTATTACTTCCTGTAATGAATTTCATGCTATAATTCGGGTAGTTGTTTAAACTAAATTCTTCCCATGATATTGCATAACGCATGGAGCTTACACCAACATCTTTGGATAACACAAAATCAGGGACACCCTCCAAAATGTTGCGATAGATACGCAGGTTTGGATGCTGCACAACGGCGCATCGTGTATACATAGCATCTACGGCTTCTGCATTGGTTGTAAGCGAATCAATTTTTGATTGTATATATCTCTTATCATCTTGGGATAGACTGTCGTCCTCCATCATGGTTTTGCAGGCGAGTTGGCTGAGTGTCGAAAAAATCGCGTAAGTCGCAATCGCCACATTGCGGAAATTCTGCCTATCGACATACCCCTGATGTTCCCATCTATTTGTATATTTATCTAGAGTGTCAAATATACCAAATATATTATATTTGCTTTTTATAGACTGTGAGTTCGTCAGCTCTTCTCCAAGCATGAACGTAGCATTTATTATGGTGTTGCCGTTTACATAGTAATCACGATCAGAGCCTTTATAAATAATATTTACTAAATATTTTTTGAAATCTTCGCTGGTCACAGTGGGGCTAGTTTCAAAATAGTTCTTATCTTTAACTAGTAAATTACTCAACTTTCCCACCTACGGTGGGAGCCTGAACCTTGAAAAATACATATAGA
>CAZJXH010000254.1:0-5392 GCA_964549475.1 uncultured Oscillospiraceae bacterium | reverse complement strand
AAATGTGCAGACTCCTGGAGGGAAAAGGGTTTGAACACTGTATTATATACTTCTAAGTTTTGCATTCCTATAAGGCCGCTGTATCTTTTTTCCCGTCCGGCCATGTTGTAACCGGCGTACCTTCCCTGGACCATGGCGTTGGGCCAGATTGGGGGTTACCGATCTGATGCCGGTTACTATGACGACTGTTTCGGCCGCATCTCCGGCGGCGTAAATATCCGGCACAGAGGTTTGCAGCTGACGGTCCGTTACAATTCCCCTTTCGACCTTGATCCCTGCACCTGCCGCAAGTGCGGTATTTGGCCGGACCCCCACGGCAATGACAAAAAGGTCGCATTCCAGGGTCTCTCCCGTTTTCAGTGTCACAGAAGAAATCCGGTCTCCTTCAGGAGAGGAATTCGCTGTCTTCACACTCGTTTCAAGAACGTAGGAGATCCCATGCTCTGCGATATGGGCGCCGACAATCTCTGCGGCCTGCTTATCCAGTATGGTTGGCAAAAGACGGTCTGCAAGTTCGATCACCGTAACGGTGCCGCATAATTTGGAAAGGCCTTCCGCTGCTTTCAGCCCGATCAGCCCGCCTCCGATAACAATCGCTTTATGGGAAGGTTTCGCATAGGATTTGATCTTTTCGGCATTGGCGAAATCTAAAAAAGTAAATACATTTTTCTGATCCGCCACCCCCTCCATGGGAGGAACAAAAGGAATGCTTCCTGTCGCTAATAAAAGCTTGTCGTAGGGAAGTTTCTCTCCATTGTCCAATGAAACCATTTTCTCGGCTGTATCGATCCCTTGCGCTTTCACATTTTTCATTACTTTTATGTTTTGCTCCTCATAAAAAGAAGGTTTCTTTAAAAAGGATTTTTCGATCGTGGTTTTGCCTTTTAAATAATAAGAGATCAGAGGCCTCGAATAGGCATCGTATTTTTCTTCGGATACGATGGTGATGCAGCCGTCCGGGTCCATCCGGCGAAGGGTGCATGCGGCGCTGTTTCCCGCTGCGCTGTTTCCGATGATGAGATATCTTTTTTTCATTTCCACGATCCTCCCTCAATGTAGATCAGAGCTCCGTTCGGGCATGCCCTGACACATTCCGGTTCGTCTTCCCCCTGGCAGAGATCGCATTTGAGAGCGATATCGCCGACTTTGATGATTCCGAACGGACAGGCGGAAAGGCAGGTCATGCAGCCGATGCAGCGGTCCGGGTCGTTCGTGACAATCCCGGTTTCCGGGTTTTTCACCATCGCGCCGGTGATGCAGGCTTTGACACAATTCGGCTTTTCGCAGTGCCGGCAGGAAATCGCGACGGATCGGATGGAATCCCCTTCCACGAAGATCCGGGCAATCGGCTCCGGTTTTTCGTATTTGAACGCCTTTATCAGATCTTTCGATTTTGAATGCGCTTTTTTACACTGGATTTCACACAACTTGCAGTTGATACAAAGATTTTCTTTTGCGTATACTCGTTTCATTTGAGATTCCTCGTTTTCTTCCCTATTCCTATTCTCCCGCGTGCAAGATTCCCAATATATCCAGTTCTTTCTGGGACAGGCCGATTCCGCGCAGCATCAGCCGATTGCCCCGCAGACTTTCGATCGCATTGATTCCCATCCCGCCCATCATCTCTTTGATTTCGTGGTCCCATGCCCGGATCAGATTGGCGACCCGTTTGGACATGATTTCGGGGTTGAGCCGCCTTGTCAGATCCTCTCTTTGGCATGCGATCCCCCAGTTGCATTTCCCGGTGTAGCAGGTTCTGCACATGTGGCATCCCATGGCGATCAGAACGGAAGAGGCGATATACACCGCATCGGCGCCCAGCGCGATCGCTTTCACGATGTCCGCACTGTTGCGGACACTCCCGGCGCAGATAAGAGATATCTTGTTGCGGATTCCTTCGTCGCGAAGACGCTGATCCACCGCCGCCAGAGCCAATTCCACCGGAATCCCGACATTGTCGCGGATCCGCGTCGGCGCAGCCCCTGTTCCTCCGCGGAATCCATCCAGTACCACCACATCCGCGCCAGCCCGGACGCATCCGGAGGCGATTGCCGCAGAATTGTGCACCGCTGCGATTTTGACCGCGATTGGTTTGGAGTAATTGGTCACTTCTTTTAATGAAAAAATGAGTTGGCGCAAATCCTCAATGGAATAAATATCATGATGCGGCGCAGGAGAAATCGCATCCGAACCAAGCGGAACCATTCTGGTCCTGCTGACTTCCTCGTTGACTTTTTCTCCCGGAAGGTGTCCGCCGATGCCTGGTTTCGCTCCCTGTCCGATTTTGATCTCGATCATTCTTCCACGCTCGAGGAATTCTTTATATACGCCGAAACGGCCCGAGGCGACTTGGACGATCGCATGATCCGAATATTCGAACAAGTCTTCGTGAAGGCCGCCTTCTCCTGTATTGAAGAATGTATTGCACTCCTTTGCCGCCATCGCAATCGATTTTTGGGCATTGAGCGAAATCGATCCGAAAGACATTGCTGAAATGATAATCGGCATGTCAATCTGCAGCGAAGGGTATTTTGGAGTGATGATTCTCCCCTCGTCGTCAAATTTTAACCCGGAAGGTTTCCTCCCGAGAAACACTCTCGTTTCCATCGGCTCCCGCAGGGGATCGATCGAGGGATTGGTGACCTGGCTTGCATTGAGAAGCATCTTGTCCCAGTAAATCGGATAGGGCTGTGGATTGCCCATCCCGGACAGTAAAACCGCTCCGGTATCCGCCTGTTTGATCACTTCCTTGATCGCGCGGTCATTCCAGTTCGCATTTTCCCGGTATTCCAGCGGGTATTTGCGGATAATCAGCGCACGGGTCGGACACATGACCACACAGCGGTGGCAATTGACACATTTCATTTCGTCCGAGACCACGTCGTTCGTATCCGGATCGAAGCTATGGACTTCGTTGGCGCATTGTCTGACACAGACGCCGCAATTGATGCAGCGGTCTTTATTTCGTTCTACCAGAAATTCTGGCGCATTGTAATTGATCATACTTGAACCCCTCTTTCCAACTCAATGATCAGAGGTTTTCCTCCGGCAACAGACCAGACTCGATCCGGATCTCTGCATATGATCCGTATTGCCGCCTCTTCGCTTGCCATAAACACTTCGTCGCCTTTTTCCGCCGCTACCAGCGCTCGTAATTTCAACCGATCGTTCAAGGCAAGCAGCGCATTGCTGGATCCTACCAATATCGAGAAGGGACCGTTGATCAGCGCACTCGAATAGACGCTCCGGAGCGTGGTATAGTATCGTTTCTGTTCTTCCGGCATCTGATCGATTTCGTTCCACATCGGGGCCGCCAGGATATCGGCTGCCGTCCGCAGGCTCATTTTCTGTTTGCGCACCAGAAAATCAAAAAGATAGGTGATCACTTCGGTATCTGTCTGTAATGTGCAATTGTAGCCGAACATTTCCACATAACGGCGGTTCGCATCATAGGATGAGATCTCTCCATTGTGTACGATGGACCAGTCCAGTATAGTAAAGGGGTGTGCTCCACCCCACCATCCCGGAGTATTGGTTGGAAAGCGTCCATGGGAAGTCCATAAATGCCCCTTGTATTCATCCAGCTTGTAAAACTCCCCGACATCTTCCGGGTAACCCACCGCCTTGAATGTTCCCATGTTTTTACCGCTTGAAAAGACATATGCGCCTTTGATCTCACTGTTGATTTTGATCACAGACCGGGCGGTGTATTCGTCTTCGGTCAATTCGGATTCAATGAGCTTCACCGGATCCGGCTTGGCGAAATAACGCCAGATGAGCGGCGGATTGACGATTCCTGCGGTTTTTCTTGTCGGGATCTTGCCTCCCAGTTCCAGGATGAAATGATCATTGATGAAGATTTCTGTTTCGTTTCTTGCCGCGACATTGTCATAAAAAACATGAAATGCCGTAAGCTCCTTATATTCCGGATAGATCCCATAGGCAGCGAATCCTCCGCCGAGACCATTGGACCGGTCGTGCATCAGCGCAATCGACTGAATGATCCGTTCTCCTGTGAAGCGCTCTCCTTTGCGGTTCATGATCGCACTGATCGCGCACCCCGCTGGGATTCTGATTTCGCCTTCTTTTTTTATCATCTAAACCACCTTCTGTTTGAACTTCCCTTTTATTCTGCTTATCGCTTTCTGTGTGTTCTCCATGCTTCCAAAAGCAGTAAGCCGGAAATACCCCTCTCCGCTCGGCCCGAACCCGCTGCCGGGTGTTCCGACGACTTCAACCTGTTCCAGCAGGTAGTCGAAAAATTCCCATGATGTCATGGAATCCGGCGTTTTGAGCCATATATAGGGGGCGTTGACTCCGCCGAACACTTCAAATCCACATTCCAGAAGGCCATTCCGGATGATTCTTGCATTCTCCATATAATAGGCGATTGTCTCTTTGATTTGTGTCTGCCCCTCCGGAGAGTAGACCGCCTCTGCTCCGCGCTGAGTGACATAGGGAGTCCCGTTGAATTTTGTTGTGTGTCTGCGGTTCCACATGCTGTTCAAGGAAACACCGTCCCGGACCAATTCCTTGGGAATAACCGTGTAAGCGCACCTTGTCCCTGTGAATCCGGCTGTCTTTGAGAAACTCCGGAATTCAATCGCACAGGTCTTCGCTCCCGGAATTTCGAAAATGCTATGGGGCAGATCCTCGGTGATATATGCCTCATAGGCACTATCATACAAGATGATGCTGCTGTTCCGATTTGCGTAATCCACCCATTTCTTGAGGTCATCGAATCCAATCGCCGCTCCGCTTGGATTATTCGGAAAACAAAGATAGATCAGATCCGGAATGCCGTGCACATCGCTTTCGTCCGGAAGCTGCGGTAAAAATCGATTTTCTTTCGTACAGGGCATGTATACCAGATTTGTCCATCTCCCTGTCTCCAGGTTGAATTCTCCGGCTCGTCCGATCATCGCATTGGTATCGACATAAACCGGATAGACCGGATCACAGACCGCGACTTTCGCATTATTCGAAAAAAGCTCCGTGATATTTCCACAATCGCACTTTGCTCCGTCGCTGACAAAGATTTCATCCAGATCGATCCGGACATTGCGCTTCTTGTAATCATTAACGGAAATCGCTTCCCGTAAAAAATCATATCCCTGCTCCGGCCCATAGCCATGAAAGGTGACAGCGGCCCCCATTTCATCGACCGCTTTGTGCATCGCATCAATAACCGCCTTTGCCAGAGGTCTTGTCACATCCCCGATGCCCAGCCGGATCACTTGATTTTCGGGATGAGTTGAAACATACTTTTGGACCCTTTTTGCGATGTCTGAAAACAGATAGCTTCCCGGGAGTTTCTGGTAATTCTCATTCAGGATCGTTTTCTTCGGCTTTGCTGCTGCTTGTGCTGTCCTTGTTCCTTTGCCGTTTCCGT
>CAZJXH010000253.1:0-5450 GCA_964549475.1 uncultured Oscillospiraceae bacterium | reverse complement strand
TCGCCTTGAAACACAATGATAGCAGTGGTTTCAGCCTTGCTCAGCAGCCCCTAATATAATAGTCATATAAACAGATGAACAATATAATAATTATACATATATCATTATATCGTTAGTATCGTACAAAGTAGCGGGGTATGTATGAAGAAGATTTTAATTATTTTTATAATAATCATAATCACATTTACTACTAATTTATGGGCATATGGGATAGAAGACACTTACACAGATAAAATGAAAGAATTTATTTCTCTCAATAATCTTGTTCAAAATAGTGTTAATTATTCGTCGGTAAGTGAAACTATTAAAAAAAATACTAAAAAATTAGAGAATATTGTTGTTGCAATACTTGACTCGGGTATTGATAAGGATCATGAAGAATTAAAAGACTATATAGTTCCAGGATATAATTTTGTCGAGAATTCAAGTACTATGTATGACGATTCAGGTCATGGGACATTAGTTGCTGGAATAATCGGTAGTAAATCGTTTGGCTTATCTACTGGTGTTCAAATAATGCCAATAAAAATTCTTGATAATAATGGATTTGGTAAAACAGAGAATTTAGTGAAAGGAATTATTTGGGCGGTTGATAATGGAGCTAATATTATTAATATCAGTATTGGAAGAGATAAATTCATTCAAACTAACGATAATATAGATAAAGATGCATTCAACGAAATCGAGTACAATGCAATAAAATATGCATTGCTCAACAATGTAACAGTTGTTATGCCTTGCGGTGACTTTAATAAAGATGATCTATGCTATCCTGCTGCGTATGACTTTACTCACGACAAAGCTCAGCCAATAATTGTATCAGGAGTCGAATATGGCGAGAAATTCCTTTGGTCAAATACGTCCAGCAATATTGATGTAGCTGCGCCTGCCAATAATATCCTATCAACTATTCCAAAATCACTTGACTACAATATAATTGACTTTGAAAATACTGAAGGAGATGGATATAGTTTTTGCGGAGGCACATCAATGGCAAGCGCGTATGTAACCGCCCTAGCGGCAATTATTAAATCATGTGATAATAGCTTGTCAAATATCGAAATTAAGGAGATTATTACTGGAACAACCGATGACATTGGTACTTCAGGGAAAGATAATGTTTCTGGATATGGTCGAATCAATTTTGAAAAATGTTTAAATACTCAAAGAATCAGGATTAATGTTTGCAAATCTGCAAATTTCACAACAAATGCTATTGATATAAACTTAAACGTTGTTGATAACTATAATAATAATGTTAATAGAATCGGTAAATACATTATTAGTGATCATAGTAATATGGCAGCTGTGTCTGATTCAATTAGTAAACAAACCTCATCAGAATCTAAAAGCGCAAACGAATTAGAAAATGAAGGAAATAGTGAATTCATAGAGCTTAATTCACAAGAGATATGCATTGATATATATCAATATTATAATTGTATTAATAATTACTTATTGAAAGAGAAAACAACCCGCACAATAGAAGAAAGCAATAACAAACTTTCTATTCCTTTAATTGGAAGTGGTCTATATAAGATTATTTCGTATGATAAAGATAATAATTTTTGTCGCGATATAGTATATTTCGAAATCAGACCCAATAGAGCTGAATGTGGAATTAGCAGTGGCGTTTACTTTATAGATGAAGATATTGTACTTAGCTCAACGGAAGAAGGAGCGAAAATATACTATTCATATGATGAACCAGTCCTTCATAATGGTTCTCTTTCTTCTTATGCTCAATTCTATAATGGCATTTTACGAGTTTATAGGACGAGTAATATTGAGTTTGTCGTTGAGAAAAATGGCGTTTTAAGTGATGTTAATTCAGTTAAAGTGATAATATTTCCATTCCATTTTCTAATAATTGTTATTCTGGCAGCATTGTTAGTAATCATATTATTAGCTAAAAAATATAAATATATTAAATGTACTATTCGGAAATTATATGGTAAACTTAAAATATTATTTACAAAATAATTGTGTCATATTTTAAACATATAATTAGTAGGAGGATGGCAAAATGAAAAGAACAATTATTGGATCAGTATTTATGGTATTGGGAACAATGATATCACTATCTATTATTATAGTTGCTGTTCTTTCAATCCAAAATACTCAAAGTTGGCGAGGTTCGAGATTGCTATATACAATTTTTAGTACTGATCTAGGTTCGGGACAAGGAACTGGTCTGCCTTTTATTATCGGAATAATCCTATTCCTTTTTGGCCTAATAATTTTATTGATTGAATTATTTCGCAACCCAGTTAATTACATTGCCCCCGTTGATGACACTGCCCCAGTTAATTAACTTTCACTTCCGTTTCTCAAAACGCCTTATTCCGGTGGATACAACATATTATCAAACATGTATCAAATACGGATGCATATTTCGGAAACATCCGACACCTTATCAAGTCAAAAAACACATTTCGCCATCTCACCAACATTTTATTGTAGTATTGTTATTTAACTGGGGAAAGAGTGAAATATTGGATAAAGAAGCTAAATTGCTCCTATCGTAAGGAGATAATGTAGCATGTTTTATTGGTTTGAACATGACAAGGAAGGTAAGAACATTGACGGAAGAAAACTTAAACTGCAAACTATGTATCGAGAAATGGGAGATACTATACTAAATAATCCTATTAATCTATATAATGATCCATATTATAAATATAAAAACATATGGGGATTATACCATCTATATAAAGAAGAAAATTTCAAAATTAAGGAGTATATAAAGAAAATTATAGATGGGAAAAACATTTATAGATTCATATACGACATTACACAAGTCTCATATAGCTCCCGGTATGGATATTCAATTTCAAAACAAAGTCTAGATTGTTTCGCTAACGAAGAAGATATCGATATTATATTGAAAACAACTACACCTATATCACATGATCAACAATTTATATCTGATGTATATAGTAATTATAAAAATGGTATTAAAGATGCATTTGGAGATATTGGTATATTTTCTAATGAAAAAAAAGCTAATACTATAATAATAAGTTCAATGGCTTTACATCGCATATTTCGGCCACATCCGGACAGAATTTTTGAAAGATTTAGACAATACTGTTGTTCGTAATCGGCTTATATTTGATAAAAAATTGTGAATATGCAAAACCTAGATAACAAGTGAGGTTAAACAAATGGAATTGATTCTTCATATTTATCAATCTCCATTTGGACTAGCAAGGGACAGTAATATTTCACCGTTCTTGTTTCATTAATGATTTGTTCCATTGATTTTTCCTTCTTTCTTTATTTGAATTTTAGGCTATATAAATAAACCAATAGCCCGTTGTGGATCATATTGGGATTAATGTGGGGAGACGAAAGGGTTAAGGAGGGGAGAGTAAAGCCATGAAAATTGGTAAAAAAAAGGACCTAAAAGATTAATTGCTAATCTCTTAAGTCTTTATACCTTTATGTGAAAGTTTTAGAATAAATGGTGATGAAATATATTTTAAAAATGACAGGTAAGGCGTTCGATCCCCCTGCAAATGCCAAAAAGGGCATTTGGCATCTATGGATTTCAATATTGATTTTTGAAAATAAAAACCCCCTCAAAGTACTGATAACATTACGTTTGAGGGGGTGGCATCTATTTCGGACGCCTGATATGGTGAGACTGTCCGAAAACTCACATATTACTAATGAAATTTAACGTTTATTCACAAATCAGAATGCCCAAAAGCGGTATAATGTAAATATAGTGAAAGCATTGGGAACAGGAGATTTGCGAGGTATATTATGGGATATATCGAAGGGCAGGACCGTCAGCAGAGAATGTTGTTGCCGGATAGCATTGAAGATTTGATCGGGGAGGATAACCCAGTCCGGGTCATGGATGCATTTGTAGATGGACTGGATATGAGCAAACTGAATTTCACCCAGTCCAAACCGGCGGATACCGGACGGCCGCCCTACAACCCCAGGGATCTGCTGAAGCTCTATATCTACGGATATTTCAATAAGATCCGCTCCAGCCGCAAGCTGATGAAGGAATGCCACCGCAATATCGAACTGTTTTATCTTCTCAACCGGTTGGAACCGGATTTCAGAACCATCTCGGATTTCAGGAAACATAACAGCAAAGCGTTAAAAGGAGTATTTCGCGAGTTCGTGGGAATCTGCTTGAAACTGGATTTATATCAGAAAGAGCTGTTTGCGATCGACGGGTCGAAATTCCGAGCCGTGAACAGCAAGGACAAAGCCTATAACAAAGATATCCTGCTCAAGAAACTCGTGCGGATCGAGGAGAATATCCAGCATTATCTGGAAGAAATGGATCAGAACGACCGGTCGGAATCGGATGAGAAAGAATTCAGCAAGAATCAGATCCAGGCGAAGATCAAAGAACTGCAGACGCGGAAAGAAACCTATCTGCAATACCAGGACCAGCTGAAAGAAACGGGGGAGACCCAGCTGCTGACCACCGACCCGGAAGCCAGAGTCATGCAGAGCAAGGACGGATTCCATTGCTGCTACAATGTCCAGACTGCTGTAGACAAAGGAAGCCATCTTATCGCGGAATACGAGGTCACAAACCATTGCACGGATCAGGGGCTGTTGAAATCCGTTGCGGATCAAACCAGAGAAACCTTGAACATGGAGACAATCACTATTGCTGCAGACAAAGGATATGAAAGCCGCCAGGACATTGAAAATTGCATCCTGAGCGGAATCGTTCCGAATGTGGCGATGAAATACGACAAGGAAGAACGGGTCCATACCATCCCGTATGTCGAGATCCCGATCACAGAGGAAGACCGCCGTTCAAAAAAGCCGGAAGATATTCAGAAATGCCTTTCTGCGGGTGTTTTGCCGGAGTGTTATGAGAACACCGGAATCGAAGTGGAAGTCCAGACCCAGGGGAAATACAGCTGTTTTATCCAGAAAAACAGAAATACTGTGATTTGTCCGATGGGAAAGGAACTGCACAAGGCGAAACGCAAAGGCAAAAACAGCATTTATGTCAGCAAGGAAGCGTGCCGGGAATGCACGAACAAATGCACCCACTCCGATTTTAAAACAGTCAGCTTCGGGCCCCATACGACGGTGGTTCCGGTCCGGATGTTCGGGGAATGCAGGACTCCGGTTCAGCAGGTTCCGGCAGATGCGGTCATCAGCTCATACAACCACTCTCTGGATCGAAAAAAGATCATCACCCAAAAGGTTCAAATACGGATGAAAAGCGATCCGGCTATAATAAAAGAGCGAATGTGTCTTTCGGAACACCCGTTCGGGACGGTCAAATGGTATCACGGAGCACATTATCTTCTTTGCAGAGGGAAAGAGAAGGCCACCGCTGAAATCGGGCTTAGTTTTCTTGTCTACAATATGAAGCGAGCGATGAGCATGGTTGGGATAAAGGCTCTGATAGCGGCAATGTAAGCCGCTTTTTCTCTGTTTGTTTCTCGAAAATCATC
>CAZJXH010000252.1:0-5486 GCA_964549475.1 uncultured Oscillospiraceae bacterium | reverse complement strand
AGGGTATCACGTCAGAAGCATTTCGCGGAATTATTCCGTTTCTTTTTGAGCAAGTAAAAGCAAATCGGATTGAATCACAGCATGACCCTCTCAATGTAAATTCCGGAAAAGTAATGCTCAAATGCGGACTGAAATTCGAGGGAATCCTGCGCAAAGCAGATAAAAGCAACAAGGGCATTGTGGATGCTGCAATGTATAGTATATTGGCAGAAGAATACCATAGAAAACGAGTATAATCCTTATAAGAAAAACGTCTTGAAATAATTTTCTTCCAATTGAAAAAGACACACTTCCGTGCTATATTATTTCAGTATGATCTTGGATTATATAGAACACGCTTGCAGGGAGGTCCCATTTGGAATTCAGTGAGAAATTACAGCAACTGAGAAAACAGAATAATTTCACGCAGGAGCAGCTCGCGGATAAACTATATATATCCAGAACTGCTGTTTCAAAATGGGAAAGCGGGAAAGGCTATCCCAATATCGATTCATTAAAAAGCATATCAAGACTTTTTGATGTGTCGATTGATGACTTGCTGTCTGGTGAAGAACTGATTACCCTTGCGGCTTCTGAAAATCGGTCCAATATGAGTAAAGCATTCAGCCTGATTTATGGAATACTTGACTTAATGGCTATTGCATTCATATTTTTACCGTTTTACGGAAATTTAGAAGGGAACCATATTCGTGCGGTTTCATTGATTGATTTTCATGAGGTGTCCAATATCCGAGGGACATTTTTCGCAATTCCGATTTCAATGTCGGTATTCGGAATTATAGAAATTATGATGCAATTCTTTGAAAACGAAAAATGGTTGAACGTCAGCAAAACTTGTTCCATCATTTTACATGCAACCGCTATATTGCTTTTTATACTTGCGAGACAACCCTATGTGACATCCTTCCTTTTCATGTTTTTTATAATTAAAGTAATAATTTGGATAAAAAACGCTCGCCTTAAATAAAAAAGAAGTAAAATGCGTCTAAAAAAGCCTTTGACACCATAAGTGTCAGAGGCTTTTTTCATTATTGACGGAATGTGACGATTCGTTTCTGGATTCTTTATCTACCAATAATGATAATAAAAATGCAATTGTTTCCGGAAAGCAATATGTCAAAAATAACACAGATGAAGAAAGGGATTATTTATGGAATTAACAAGAATTGCTGAATGGCTGAATTCAGTGTTTGCAGATTATGATTATGCAGTATTAAGCTCTTTACACAATTTTGCAGAGAGGACAAACGGCATTTTCACCCCGTTGTTTTCTTTCGTTAGCCTATTGGCAGAAAACGGTATTGGCCTGCTTTTGATCGGTATTATTTTATTATGTTTTAAAAAGACGCGCAAAATCGGAGTGTGCGTATTTGGTGCGGTCTGCTGCGGCATAATCATCACAAATATTACTCTAAAAGATATCATTGCTCGGCCACGGCCATTCACCGATGTTACAGGCCTATATAACAGCTGGTGGCAGTTTATAGGCGCACCGATGGATTCGGGGTATTCTTTTCCATCCGGTCATATGACTGCAACAATGGCAGCAATGACAGGTCTGTTTTTAAATTGTAAGAAAAAATACAGCTGGATCGGCTTTCTATTTGTCATATTAATGGGAATATCCCGCAATTATCTAATGGTGCATTATCCTTCCGATGTTCTTGGCGGAGTGGTCGCAGGGGCTATCAGTGCTGTTGTTGCGTTTTATCTCACAAGAATGATCTATTCCTTCCTCAACAAATATTCGGAGAACCAATTTTGCAGATTCATCCTCCAATTTGATGCGGCTAAGCTGTTTCTCTCGAAATAATACTAAAGGCTCGTCATTTTTCCATCCACGATTTTCGATACCGGACCGTGACCTCCACAAATAATGCATGGTTTCCCGTTTTGTTTTGAAATGTTCCGGATAATGTCTATGACCTGGCGCCTCATTTCAACCGCTTTCGGCGAATCGACATTGACGCTTTTCATTAGGTATGGGGCAAGGGAGTTGAATTCCGCTCTTTCTTTTGAAAATCCATTGATATTCACAAGAATATCCCCAGTCAGAATGATGCCGGCTTCATTGCAGACATATATCATTTCGCCGTACAAATGCCCGCCGCTGCCTTCCAATATGACAAAATCAAGATTCCCGATCCTTAAATTCCCGATGGGAAGAAGCGAATCATGGTCGGCCGGCGTGTTTTTGTCCAATAAACTGATTTTCTCCAAATCCGGAATGACATATCCGGAAATAATGCGGCTGATCCTGCTGTAGCCCAGATGAAGCTCCGTCTGTTCACGGAAATCCGGAAGCTGTTCCAGCTGTTTTTTAAAATTTTCCGCACTTTTTTCGTTAACCATGATTTCTGTATTGTCCAACCGGTATAAAAGTCCGCAATGATCGACATCGGCGTGGGTGATATAGACTTTTCGATTACGGTCGTCCCAGTCTGGGATCAATTGTTTCAGCAGCAAAAGCAATTCATCCGCATAGATCGCATAGCCGGTGTCAATCAGAACCAGATCATCCGGCCCGGCCAGCACATAAGTATTGCTGCCGCAATAGGGCTGGATGCTGTATAAAAGCACCGAATCGCTTAGCTTGATTTTCTGAATGCTGGTTTTATACTGTTCCCCGCGGTAACTATTCACGAAATAAGCGAACCGCCTGATATAATCGAATACTTTTGCGGCATTTTCACCGGTGGATTGGAGAACTTGAAGGATCCGGTTCGATTCTGATAGAAACTGCATTGTTTTTTCATTGCTTAACCCCAGCAATTTTTGCATTTCGTTGGCAAGCTGGATATACGTCACCGTATTATCCAGGTTTTCCTCGGAGCTGTCGCATTCGATGATGTCGACCGGATAGATTTTGCTGATATCGACAAGTAATGTCTGCACCAGATCAGGGTTTTCGATCAGCAGACCGAATTTGAAATCCTGAAACGGGGTATGACCGGCAACAGAATTCATATAGGAAATATTGATATCGTATCCGCTCAGAATTTCTAGAACAGGCAGAACGGCACCAGGACGGTCCGAGATTTTGACCGATACTTCAATGACACGGGTTTCGGCGATTTTTTCATTGATGTAGCCTATCGCCAGCAGGTCTTTTTCGATTCTAAGCAGATTGCCTTCAGATGCCTGGACATCAATAAAAAGCATATGAAGATCGACCGCTTTGTTGTAGCTGACCCGGACAATGTTTCCGTCCTGCCGTGCGATAATTCCCGCTGCGCGAAGGAAGGTGCCGGATTGGTCCGGCATGCTGGTAACAAACGATTTTTGAGCCATTCTTCTAACCTCGAACGAATGAAAAACATAACATCCGCATTTCATACAATTTTACTGATAGTATGCCATAAAAATATTTTAATGCATAGGGTGAAAATTACTCTTGATTTTTTCACGCCTTAGTAGTATAACATTTCATATTAGTTATACAAATCATACTTGTAGGAGGAAAAATAAATGCAGGTGCCGAAAGGGAAACATATTTTTGGAATTGTAAAAGTTGGAGAAAAAGGCCAGATTGTCATTCCAAAAGAAGCAAGAGTGTTATTCGATTTCAAACCGGGAGACAGCCTGATCGTGCTCGGCGACGAAGAACAAGGAGGGATTGCTTTGATGAAAAGCGAAGGATTCCTGCAGCTCGCGCAAGATATATTAAATACGAAAGAATGCAAGGAGGACGAGAAATGACGGCCATTCAAACCATTAACTTAACCAAACGGTTTAAATCCAAAACCGCTGTGAACAATCTGAATCTGTCCATTGAACAGGGGGAGCTATTCGCATTGCTTGGCGTGAACGGCGCAGGGAAGACAACGACGATAAAAATGCTATCCTGCCTTATCAGCCCTACAAGCGGGGATGCGATCCTGCTTGGCGACAGTATCGTATCGAATGCGCAGGCAGTGAAAGAGAAAATCAATGTCTCTCCTCAGGAGACCGCCGTCGCGCGCAATTTAAGCGTAAAAGAGAATCTGGAGCTGATTGCCGGAATATATGGCAGCGATAAGGATACCGCGCGGACCAAAACCGATGAGATGCTGTCTGCTTTTGGTTTGACAGAAGTCGCGAAAGACAAAGCAAAAACATTGTCAGGAGGAATGCAGCGCCGCCTCAGTATTGCAATGGCATTGATTTCCAACCCCAAGATCCTGTTCCTCGATGAACCCACTCTTGGACTTGATGTTCTTGCCCGAAGGGAATTGTGGTCCGCAATTGATAAACTGAAGGGAAGAATCACCATTATTCTTACAACACATTATATGGAAGAAGCGCAAGCGCTGTCCAATCGAATCGGCATCATGGTGAAAGGCGAGCTAAAAGCAATCGGAACAGCAGACGAATTAATCGCGAAAACGGGTGCGAAAACCTTTGAAGACGCTTTTGTGGCGCTTGCGACAGAATCGGGGGTGGGCTTATGAGATTTTTATCCTTTGCTTCCCGAAACCGTAAAGAAATCTTGCGGGATCCGATCAATCTGGCTTTCGGTATTGGATTTCCACTGGTTTTATTATTCCTGCTATCGGCCATTCAATCCAATATCCCGGTCAGCCTGTTTGAAATTTCGAAGCTTTCACCAGGAATAGCGGTATTCGGTCTTTCGTTCATTTCATTGTTTTCCGGAACATTGATTGCCAAGGACCGGAGCTCCTCGTTTCTGATGCGGCTGTTTACGTCTCCGCTCACTGCAACGGATTTCATTCTCGGATACGTACTGCCGCTTTTGCCCATGGCCATCATTCAGAGTGCCCTGTGTTTCACGGTCTCTTTTTTCCTGGGGCTGACAATCAGCGTGAACGTGCTGGTAACACTCGTCGTATTGCTTCCACCGGCATTTCTCTATATCGGGATCGGGCTGCTGGCCGGTACTGTTTTTACAGATAAACAGGTGGGGGGGATCTGCGGTGCATTATTGACCAATGTAAGCGCATGGTTGAGCGGCACATGGTTCGATCTGAATCTGGTCGGCGGTACATTTAAAACGGTTGCATATGCGCTGCCGTTCGCCCATGCGGTCGATGCCGCCAAAGCATCCATGGCAGGAGATTATGCGTCGATCTTTCCACATCTTTGGTGGGTGATCGGATATGCTGCCGTGATGATGATCGCTGCGATTATTGTATTCAAAAAGAAAATGAACAGCGACAAAGTCTGAACTATTTTAGCATAAGCTTGTTCGATTCATCGGAACCAATTCCATACATGCCAGAATTCAAAGGATCTCGCAGAAAAAGAGGATACAATGAATGCAACGAGAAAAATGATAAAAGAGACAATCAGCGAGATCATTGCGATATTGCGTAAACGCCGGTGCATCTTGGGATCCAGCTGCGGATATTTCGAAAGGGAAGGATACACCGGCTTGATGGAGACAGGGGCATAGACGTTGTGATGCCAGCGCATATAGGCCCGATAGATCTGTTTGAATAATAAAAAGAAATAGATGTAGGATACAAGAAACAGAGATGGAAAAAATA
>CAZJXH010000251.1:0-5519 GCA_964549475.1 uncultured Oscillospiraceae bacterium | reverse complement strand
TTTTGATGTAAGTGTCACATCCAATATGTTCGGGGCAATTTTGTCTGACGAAGCAGCGATGATTACCGGATCGATCGGAATGCTTCCTTCCGCCTCTCTGGGAGAGAAAGGAACGCCAGGAATGTACGAGCCGATTCATGGATCTGCGCCGGACATTGCTGGCAAGAATACCGCCAATCCGCTTGCAACGATTCTTTCAGCCGCTATGATGCTTCGAATGTCATTGAATCTTGAGAACGAAGCGGCCGCCATCGAAAGAGCGGTGACAAAAGCATTGGAAGATGGATATCGTACATCAGATATTTATTTTGATAAGACAGACACATCAAAAATACTGGTTGGAACAAAAGAAATGAGCCAGCGGGTTGCGGAAAATCTTTGCAATCGTTAAATCAGACAGAATAGAATCAACTGGAATGGGATTGATCGGAACCCATGACAGAACAAAGACAATAAACGATTCCTAATAAACTTTTATGAATCGTCAGGGCATTTCCTAATAAAACAAAAGAAATGCACCTCCCTTACAATCTATTTTAGGAGGATAAACGATTCCTGGCAAACTTATAGGAGGAATATATGATGATCAGCGATTCAATCAAAAAACTACCCGGAAGGGCACCTCATCGGGCTCTCCTATATTCACTGGGATTGACAGAGGAAGAAATGAACAAGCCATTTATTGGTGTTGTGAATTCTTTCAATGAGATTGTCCCTGGACATATTCATTTGAGAACCATAACCGAAGCCGTCAAATCCGGTATACGCATGGCCGGCGGAATTCCGTTCGAATTTCCTTCGATTGCCGTCTGTGATGGAATATCAATGAATCATGAGGGAATGAAATATTCTCTGGTCAGCCGTGACTGGATTGCGGACAGCTGCGAAATCATGCTTCGCGCACACCAATTTGACGGAGTCGTTTTCATTCCCAGCTGCGACAAGGTCGTTCCCGGAATGCTGATGGCTGCTGCAAGAGTGAACATTCCCAGTATTTTTATCAGCGGAGGGCCTATGCTTCCAGGCAAATATAATGAGAAGCGAATCGGATTGTCGGATTTGTTTGAAGCGGTGGGGAAACATGCCAGCGGCAAAATGACGGACGATGAGCTGACTTGCATGGAACAATCCGCGTGTCCGACCTGTGGAAGCTGTTCCGGGATGTATACAGCGAACACGATGAATTGCCTGACCGAGGCCATGGGAATGGCACTTCCTGGAAACGGCACCATTCCGGCGGTTTATTCCGATCGGATCCGCCATGCAAAAATGACCGGGATACAGATTCTTTCTCTTGTCGAAAAAAATATCAGAGCGAAAGACATCATGACCAAGGCCGCCATCGAAAATGCACTCAAAGTCGATATGGCACTGGGCGGATCAACCAATACCGTCCTGCATCTGCTTGCAATATCAAGAGAAGCGAAGGTACCGGTGGAATTGACCGATATCAGCAGAATAGGGGATACAACTCCGCAACTTTGTAAACTGAATCCGGCAGGACCCTATTTCATTTCGGATTTGAATGAAGCGGGAGGAATCAGCGCAGTGATGGCGGAATTGCTTCAAGGCGGACTCATTGATGGCAATGCGGTCAGTGTGGACGGCACAATCCTTGAGCGAGTGGAACAACATAAAGCTCCATTCCCATCTAAGCAATATCACGAAGCAGACGGAAAAGTAATCCATCCGGTGACGGATCCGATAGGCAAAGATGGCGGGCTGGCGGTTCTTTTCGGAAATTTGGCACCAGAAGGCTGTGTCGTCAAGAAGGGCGCGGTATCTCCCGAAATGCTAAAGCACTGCGGACCAGCCAGAGTATTCAACTCCGAGGATGAAGCCTCCCGAGCGATTTTCCACAACGAAATCCATCCCGATGATGTAGTGGTCATCCGTTTCGAAGGCCCCCGCGGCGGACCGGGAATGCGTGAAATGCTTACTCCGACAAGTGCTTTAGCCGGAATGGGACTTGATCATTCTGTCGCTCTTGTCACCGACGGAAGATTTTCTGGAGCGACACGCGGTTCCTCGACCGGACATGTCTGCCCGGAAGCGGCTCTCGGAGGACCGATCGCCTATATCGTCGAAGGGGATTTGATTGAAATTGACATTCCAAAACGATCCATCCAAATCGTTAAAAAGTCGTTGAATGGAACCGTCACACCACTTACCGAGACTGAAATCTTTTCAAGACCGCGCGTTCGACAACCGGACCGTCAGCTTGACGGAATCCTTGCAAAATACACCATGCTCGTTGGGAAAGCAAGTGATGGTGCTATCATGATGATAAGACAGGAGGACATATGATATGAATGGAGCAGAAACCGTCATTGCTTTTTTAGAATCAAAAAAAGTTACCAGCGCATTTGGATATCCGGGTGGTCCTGTTGTCATCCTATATGAAGCGATATATAAGGCGAAATTTCCCCATATTTTAACCAGACATGAACAAGGCGCCGCTCATGCTGCTGAAGGGTATGCCAAAGCGACTGGCAAGATCGGTGTCATGATTGCCACCTCGGGACCCGGATCGACGAACTTGGTAACGGGACTTGCCGATGCTTATCTGGATTCGGTTCCGGTCCTTGCAATCACAGGCGCGGTCAATCGAGAATCCATCGGCAGCGATGCATTTCAAGAAGCGGATATCAATGGGATAACCCAGCCGATCACAAAGAACAATTATCGTGTGATGAAGCCGGAAGAACTGCTGCCGACTCTGGAAGAAGCCTGGAATCTGACGACTGACGGAAGGCCTGGTCCGGTTCTTGTCAATATTCCCAAGGACATCCTCAGTGCGACGATTGAATCCTCAAAAAATAAGAACAATGAATATCATCGACATCGTCCGCAAAAAGTACGGTCCGAAAATTTTGTTTCGGATGTTTATGCCGCGCTGCTCAAATCTTCCCGACCATTGCTTCTTGTAGGCGGGGGAGTGGTTCTATCTTCCGGTGCGACGGACTATTTGAAAGAATTTGTTGATAAAACGTCGATTCCTATTGCACATACATTGATGGGAAAAGGCGCTTTTCCCGAAGACAGTCCAAAGTGCCTGGGAATGGTCGGAATGCATGGATCGCCGCAGGCGAACACCGCATTGGGGAAATGTGATTTGATTCTGGCGGTCGGAATGCGGTTCAGTGATCGTGTGATTGGAAATCCCGCTAAGTATGACACCAAGAACCGTGTTGTCATTCATGTGGATATTGATCCTGCTGAAATTGGCAAACTGATTCATCCAACCATTGAAATAGAGGATGATGCCGCCCGTTTCTTTAAAATCATGCTGGCGAGTATGCCTGTTTTTGACAGCAACGCTCTGTGGTCGGAATGGCTTTCGGAACTGGAAGAGAAACAATCCCAATATAATATGGTTAAGAAAGAAATGTATCGAAACAAAGGGATCATGCTTCCACAATATGTCATACGCACCATTGCAACGATTTGCAAAGGGAAAAATCCTATTTTAGTCACGGATGTCGGCCAGAACCAAATGTTTGCCGCTCAGCATTTCCCAGTGGAGTCGCCGCGATCCTTTATCACCTCAGGTGGACTCGGGACGATGGGATTCGGACTTCCTGCGGCGATCGGAGCAGCGGTTGCCTGCCCGGACCGCGAGGTTATCCTGTTTGCCGGAGACGGTGGATTTCAAATGACAATCCAGGAACTCGGGCTTCTTCAGAAACTGCAATGCAATGTGAAAATATTCATTATGGATAACGCCTGCCTGGGAATGGTAAGACAATGGCAGGAATTGTTTTACAACAAGCACTATTGTGAAACCATCATGAATAACAATCCGGACTTTGTCATGATCGGCGAGGCATATGGAATTGCTTCTTCCCGTGCTAACAACACGCAGGAATTCGAGATAGAAGTCCGAAAAGCCTTCGAAACAAAAGGACCTTATTTACTGCATTGCATCCTTGACGGGAACGAAAACGTTTATCCGATCATTCCGCCCGGCAAACAGCCGCATGAAATGATATTTCCGGAAATGGATTGAAACAGAATTGGAAATATCAGGAATTTTATGCATCAATAGCATATCAATAACACACAGTAGCAATAATTTTGATAATCAGGGGTTAATGCAAGGATTTCGAAAGCAACCTATAAAAATCCTTGCATTTGCATTTACTTATTGTGATAATACGTAAATGCAAGCCTCGTTATTCAGCAAGTCCTAATTCAAAGCGAGAATATAGTATACAGAAAAACTCCTGATGCTTGAAGCAGATCAGGAGTTTTATTGTATCTTTTCTTTTATTCTTTTATCTATACACTATGAATCTCAGATGATAAAAAATCAAGCATGTACGCTCTATACTTCAATTTCTCCATTCCAGCTCATCATCGAACGGACCTCACGGCCGATTTTCTCAACCATGTGCTCTGACTCGATACGACGGCGGGCATAGAAGTTCGCACGGCCGGATTGATTCTCCAAGATCCAATCCCTTGCAAATTTTCCTTCCTGAATCTCCTGCAGGACTTTTTTCATTTCTTTCTTGGTCTCATCGGTGATAATTCTACGGCCAACGCAATAATCCCCATATTCGGCAGTATCGCTCACGGAATAGCGCATGAGACTCAACCCGCCCTGGGCGATCAAATCAACAATCAGCTTCATTTCGTGGACGCATTCATAATAAGCATTTTCGGGATCGTACCCTCCCTCGACCAGAACCTCGAATCCGACTTTCATCAATTCGGAAACGCCTCCGCATAAAACCGCCTGCTCTCCGAATAGATCGGTCTCAGTCTCTTCCTTGAATGTGGTCTGCAGCAATCCGCCGCGGGAACAGCCAATCCCATGGGCATAAGCAAAAGCAATATCCTGGGCATGGCCTGTCGCATCCTGCTGTATCGCAAAAAGAGCCGGAACACCGCGCCCGATCTTATACTGGCTGCGGACTGTATGGCCGGGGCCTTTCGGAGCGATCATGATGACATTGATATCTTTTGGCGGATCGATTCTTCTGTAGTGAATATTGAAACCGTGGGCAAAGGCAAGTGTCTTGCCTGCCGTCAGATTTGGGGCGATCTCGCTGACATACAGGTCATGCTGCTTTTCGTCCGGAATCAGAATCATCACAAGATCGGCGATTTTTGTCGCTTCCGCCGCTGAAAGAACAGTCAATCCCATACTTTCGGCCTTTTCCCGAGACTTGCTTCCTTCGTAAAGTCCCACGACCACATTGATACCGCTATCTTTCAAGTTTAGCGCATGGGCATGCCCCTGGCTGCCATATCCAATCACAGCGACTGTTTTATTATCCAGGGCTTTTGTGATACACTCGGTGTCTTTGTAAATTTTCTTCATTTTATTCTCCCCCTTTTTCATGTTTCCTTTTCTACAAAACTAAAACTGTTCCATATCGGGAAATCAATCTTTATAGCTTCATACATTCTTCACCGCGTTCTATTGCAATCTGCCCGGTTCTTACCACTTCTATAATTTCATAATCCTTCAGCAAATCCATGATAGCCTGGACTTTCACTTCCGCGCCGGT
>CAZJXH010000250.1:0-5541 GCA_964549475.1 uncultured Oscillospiraceae bacterium | reverse complement strand
TTTTTGGCAAGAACCGGAGGCTTTGCGGACTTGCCCTTCCGTTCAAATGAGACGCCCACGCGTGTCCGCAACGAATCATCCGGAGAAATGCACGGATTGATCCGTGTGCGGCAATTCACGATTTCAGAGGGACATCTTGCCTGCCGTCCGGACCAGGTGGAAGACGAGTTCAGAGGATGCCTTGATCTGGCGAATTTCATGCTTGCCAGCCTCGGCTTGATCGGGGATGTCAGCTATCGTTTTTCCAAATGGGACAAGAATGACAGACAAAAATACATCGGGACAGAAGAGGAATGGGAAAAAGTCCAGGATCTGATGAGGAATATCCTGAACCATATGGGGATCAAGTTTACGGAAGCCGACGGAGAAGCCGCTTTTTACGGCCCGAAGCTGGATATTCAAATTAAAAATGTCCATGGGAAAGAGGATACCCTTATCACAATACAGATCGATTTCCAGCTTGCCTCCCGTTTTCATATGGAATACACCGATTCCGACGGCCAGAAGAAATTTCCCTATATCATCCACCGCACATCGATTGGATGTTATGAGAGAACCCTTGCGCTTCTTATCGAGAAATACGCGGGAGAATTTCCTGTTTGGCTCGCTCCGGTCCAGGCAAAAATATTGGCGGTGGCACAGCCGCATGTCGATTATGCCTATGAGATCATGAAAAAACTACAAAAACACGGGTTCCGCGTAGAAGTGGATGACAGCGAAGAAAAGCTCGGGAAGAAAATACGACTGGCACAAATGGAGAAAATCCCATATACGCTTGTGGTCGGAGACAAGGAAATCGAAACGGGATCGGTTGCTGTCCGTTCAAGAAAAGAAGGGGAGTTGGGATCTCTTTCCGTTGATGATTTTGTTACAAAAATACAAGACAAAATTGATACAAAGTCATTTGGCTGACCCGTTGAAATGAAAGATTATATTGTGTAATATGCCTATCCGGTCTATTGCACAATATATTTATTTAAAAAAGTGCTTTTTATTTCTTGCAAACAATCTTTTTATAGTGTAGAATGTTGTAGTTGTAAAAAAATGGTTTAAATCGGGGTGTAGCTCAGGTGGTAGAGCGCTTGGTTCGGGACCAAGAGGCCGTGGGTTCGAGTCCCGCTACTCCGACCAGAATTTCAATTATCACAAGGGTCTTGGCAGAAATTGTTGATGGAACCGATAAAACACGATGTTTTTATTATTCCAAAAAATATACCAATTCAGGATGGTAAATTATGAAATCATTTCCATTGCAACAATTAAAAGGGAAAAAGATGAATAAATCATTTTTCCCTTTTTGCTTATCGATCTGTTTATTACTGGGCTCCATTCCGGGATGGAATTTATGCCTGGTCTCTATCCCGATTGATGCCGCAATCGTTTCATCGGATCAACAAGAATCATCTGATCCATCGGCCCGGACGGCAAGCACACCGCCGGAACAGTCGACAGGCTATTCTTCCGATCCGTATGATTCAAAAAACAATATAAACGCATTGTATTTATCCGGTTCCGCGACGGGGCTTGCCGCTCCCGCCACATTCAAGGAACCCTCCATATCCGCACAATTTGCGGTTCTCATGGATTCCAAGACGGGACAGGTTCTTTATAAAAAAAACGAAAACAGCCAGGCGTATCCGGCCAGCATCACCAAAATCATGACGGGATGGCTGGCTGCCGAGAAATTAAAAAACGACGATATCATCACCATATCAAAAGAAGCGATCAAAGACATCAAATGGGATGAAGCCAATATCGCTCTTCAAGTCGGAGAACAGCTCACAACAGAGCAGATCATGAATGCGATCATGCTTGTTTCGGCGAATGATGCGGCGAATGGCGTCGCGGAGAAAGTCGGCGGATCAATCCAGAATTTTGCAAAGATGATGACAGACCGGGCAAAAGAAATCGGGGCAGTCAATACCCAATTTACCAATGCAAACGGACTTCCGGACGACAATCACTACACGACGGCCTATGACATGGCATTGATCACAAGGGAAGCATTGAAAAATGAAACCTTCAAGAAGTATTTTTCCGCCATTCAATATACCATGCAGCCAACCAATCTGCAGGCAGAAACACGTTATTTCCTGACTCATCATAAAATGCTGTATAAGACAAAGTATCAATATCTGCCGGCTTTTGCAGGGAAAACAGGCTATACAGACAAGGCGGGATCGACCCTTGTCACAGTCGCCACCAAAGACGGGCACGAGCTGATCTGCGTATCGTTGAAAGAAACGGCCGCCGAGGCATATGCGGATGCTAAGAAACTGTTTGAGTACGGCTTCACCCAATTTGAATCCATTGCTCTTCCCGCGTCAACCTACGAAAAATCATCTCTCAATGTGATGAAAAACAACCGGAGAATAGGGACCGCATCTTTCCAGAACCTGCAGGAACAATCCATTCTGGTGCCGAAGGGAAGCGGATGTACGCTTTCCATGATACAAATGTTCAAGACGGATATGGATTTCAATGACTCTGATCCTGTTGCAGAGGCAAGCCTGATGGATACCAATCTTCACGTTCAGATTCCGGAATTGATGACTGCTTTTTACGAATCTTCCATTGTCATTCCATTGGAGGCAAAAATAACACTGGATCCGGTGATGACGATGACTCCGTCTCCAGAGTCCGATGCTGTGAACAACATAGGAAAAAGCGGAACAATTACCACTATTTTCAAATGGCTGATTGGCATTCTTCTATTCGCCGCACTGCTTTACTGTTTATATGTGATAGTAATGATATTTAAAACAGGATATCATAAAAAACTATTGAAAAAATGGAAAAAATCAAAGAAAAAGAAAAATATTCGACGGATAGAAAAGACAAGCGGCGATCAACCGGAGCATCGGGTACGAAAAATCAAGAAACCTAAAATTAAAACAATCAAAACGCACCCGGTGGAAAAGAACAATAGATCCGGCAATTATAGCGATATCCCGGAAATAAGGAAAATTAAAACACCCAGATTGTAAGACGGTGGATCATCAAACATCCGTGCTAATGAATCTCTTTCAGCCGGATATTCTTTCGTTCCACCGCATTGTTCCATTCGGCGATTTCTTCTTCCGTCTTTGGAACAAACGGGGGAACTGGAATCGGATGTTCTTTGTTGTCGATTGCAACAAAAACCAGATAGGCTTTATTGACCAGCAATTTCGTGCCATCTAATTTTTCGACATAGGTCAGGACCCTGATTTCCATCGAGGTCCGTCCCGCCCAAGTCAGCGTCGCTTCCAGGGAAACCGTTTCATCCATATAAACAGGGGACAGGAATGTCAAATGGTCCACGGCCAGCAAGGTGACGCCGGACTTGGCATGGCGTTTCGCCTCGACGGCGGCGACGATATCGATCCAGGCCATCAGCTGCCCGCCGAACAGGCGATGAATGCCATTGACATGGGATGCCATAATGATTTGCACATGGGAAGTAGACATGATTTTTATTTCCTTTCAACAACTTTGAGTGAACCGAAATCCAAGGCGGAAAAACAGCCATGAAAAACATCCGGGACAAAATAAAACTTGCGTCAGCCGGTTGATAACTTTATAATTATTGTAGCATTTATAAACCTATATGGAAAGAGTGAAAGGATGGATATCAATGACACAAAAATTGCCGATAATCGGTGTTCCGATTGGCGACCCGTCCGGAATCGGGCCGGAGATCGCCATTCAGGCTGCCTTGATGAAAGAAGTGCGGTCTATTGCCCATGTCAGGCTGATCGGACCGGAAGAGGCCTTTTTACAGGCGAAGAAACAATTCTCGTTTGACTATGAGAATCTGGATATCCATTATGTGGATGGCGTAAAGCTTGGCGGCTTCGAGTATGGCAAGGTGCAGGGAAATTGCGGACAAGCGGCGTATGAATCGATTCGCGAGGCGGCAGAACTGGCAAAAACGAACCAGATCGATGCGATAGCAACCACCCCGATCAACAAAGAATCCTTGCGGGCAGCTTGCATCAACACGATAGGACATACAGAACTGCTGGGAGAATTCACGAATACGAAAAATCTGATGACACTTTTTCAAACAAACCGGCTTCGTGTATTTTTTCTGACGCGCCACCTGTCGCTTGTCGACGCATGCAAGGCCATAACCTATGACAATGTATTGAACGGGATCATTGATACCTATAAATCGATGCTTCTGCTTGGAATCCGAGGCGATTCTAAGTCATCAGACAGCTTGCCGGCATCAGACAGTCCTGCCCATGAACCCTTTGCGGTGGCGGGCCTCAACCCTCACAACGGAGAGCACGGCCTGTTCGGGAACGAGGAGCAGGAATCGATTCGCCCCGCCATCATCAAAGCGCAGGAAATGGGGATTCCCGTTGTCGGACCGATTCCCGCCGACAGCGTTTTTTACCAGGCCCGGACCGGGAAATACAGTGCGGTTCTGTCGCTATACCACGATCAGGGACATATCGCGACGAAAACCTATGATTTTGAAAGAACCATCTCCCTTACGCTGGGAATGCCGTTTCTGCGCACGTCCGTCGATCATGGAACCGCATTTGACATCGCAGGAAAAGGAATCGCCCAGTTTGTCAGCATGGAGCAGGCCATCCGGATCGCGGCAGAGTATGCGAATATTTATAAAAAGAATTATCCGGCTTTTATTCAATAAAAAAGGATAAACATGAAGGTGGAGGTTTTTATGGAAATATTCAAATGGATTCTAATGGGACTGCCTTCCATCCTTTTACTTGCGATCGGGATCAGCATCAAATACGGAAAGGCATATTGGCTGATTTCCGGTTACAATACAATGTCAAGTGAAAAGAAGAAGAATGTCAATGTGGAGCAGCTGGGAAAAAGGATGGGCGATTTCTGTATTTTTCTTGCAGTATTGATTTTTCTTATCATCATGTCCTTGGTATTCGAACTTTTTATCCTCACCGTGATCGGAGCAGTGCTTTTTATTTCCGGAATTATTATTTTCATCATCAAAGCACAGAAATATGACGGCAATGCAGTAAAAGAGAACGGCAAAATGAAAGTCAACACGAAATTCGCCATCGGCGGCATCGCTGCTTTCTTTGTGATCCTGTCCATCGGCGTCGGGTTTCTTCTTTATCAGGGAAATCGCTCTGTAGCCTATGTTCTTTCGGCGGACGGCATTCAAATCTCCGGGATGTACGGAGAGACCATTGCGGCGGGAGATATTCTGGATGTTGCGATCCAGGAGGACCTGCCCGAAATAACCTTGCGGACGAACGGATCAGCGATCGGAAGCAAATTGAAAGGCTTTTTCAACGTGACCGGTTATGGGAACGCCAAGCTGTTTCTGGACACGAAAACACCGCCGTATATTTTTATCAGGACCGCGAAGAAGACGATTATTCTCAATGACGGGGACAGAGCGAAAACCGAGGCGCTTTATCAAAGCATCCGGGTTCTAAAAGGAGAATAAGTTGAAATCCAATCGGCCAGGGGGAATCCGATGATTCAAATCGCAGACTTGTCCGTACCGCTTGATTATGATTTGAATATGCTTGAGAACGGAGCGGCTGAAAGGCTGAA
>CAZJXH010000249.1:0-5556 GCA_964549475.1 uncultured Oscillospiraceae bacterium | reverse complement strand
GGGGACGGTTCTTTTATTTCATTTTATTTCGTTTATGCAATAAAAGAACCGTCCCCATATTGCACCCATGTTGTACCCATGTTGCAAAATAAACCGTTTCGTATTACTCTGGTATCAGATCGAAAAGTCGCTAAAATGAGATAATAATGAAAGGGATGGGAATCATGTATGAACTGCTGATTGTGGATGACGAACCCCTGATCACGGACTCTCTTTGCGCACTTCTGAAACGGAACGAGTACATTCGGAACAATTGCGAAATTCATAAGGCATACAATGCATATGAAGCGCAATTCCTAGTTGGGAACGAGTGCATCGACCTGATTATTTCCGATGTGAACATGCCGGATATGGATGGCATCACATTCCGGAATAAACTGATTTCCGAAAAGATCGAGTGTGCGTTTGTCTTTATCAGCGGATATTCGGATTTTGATAATATTTATCGGGCGATGAAGATTCCGAATACAATATTCCTGTTGAAATCCGAACTGGATGAGGAAATCATCAAGGTGGTCCTGGAACAGTTGAAGCTGATTTCAAAAAACAAGAAAGAAGAGAAAGCAACCGGTGAAATATCGGATGTAAAGATCATCCGGGAGATTGACGAATTTTTGTACACACATCTGAAAAACGAAGGATGCCTCATTGCGGTCGCGGACTATGTCAGCATGAGCCCGGCATATCTTTCGCGCCTTTATAAACAGCTTACCGGTGTGAATTTTTCGAAGCGGGTCTGTCAGATAAAAATCGAACGATCCCAATATTATTTAAAAGAAACGAAAATGAAAGTCTATGAGATCAGTCAGGAAGTCGGCTTCATCTCTTCGTCAGCGTTTGTATATTTTTTCAAGAAAAATACCGGAATGACCCCGCAGCAATATAGAAATCAATCCGGTCTCCCTTTGCAAAAATAATCAGGCATGGGTGCAATATGGGGACGGTTCTTGTATTTCATAGACGAAATAAAATGAAATACAAGAACCGTCCCCATATTGCACCCATATTGCATTAAGGAAAATTGTCAATAAATAGATCGATTGCGGTTATGATTCCACTTTCATCGGAATACGGATCACACATTGGAGCCCGTTGTATTCATTAATGGAAAAAGAAAGTCCGCTTTCTTCCCCGAAATAAATTTTAAGGCGTTTGTTGACATTGGCCAGTCCGGTCATGTTGACCGGTTCAAGCGGCTGATTGACAACAGCGGAAAGATATTCCACCAGTTCTTCGTCCGCAGTGCCGCCGTTGTCCTCCACTGAGATCGTCAGAGAAGAAGGAGATGAAAAAATCCGAATATGGATTTCCCCATCGGCTAAAACATCCTTCACGCCATGTGCGAATGCATTTTCAACCAGCGGTTGAATGATAAGCTTCGGAATGAGGAAGTCCTGATTCTGCATGTCATTTTCTAAAAATACCTGTACCCGCTCGGGAAAACGGATGCTCATGATGTTGATGTAAGTCTGCACATGTTTCAACTCGTCTTTCAGCGGGATAAGAGAGATGCCTGTCCGGGTGATATAGCTGAAATAATTTCCAAGATAATCGGCAAATCTTCCAGCCAGCTCATTATTTCCGTCTTTTGCCAGTCTGGAAATCGTGAACATGCTGTTATAAAAAAAGTGAGGATTGATCTGGACCTGCAAATGCTTGAATTCCGCTTCCTGTGTCCGCATTCTGTGCTCATACATTCTGGCGGTATTCTCTTTCATTTCGGATGCCAGATTATTGAACTGCTTGAAAATATATTTGAAATCATCGTCATGATATTGTTCTTTAATCTCGTCGTATTCATTCTGCTCTGTTTTTTTCAGTGCATGAATCAGCGCGTTTACCGGGGTTGCCACGACAAGCTTGATCAGATACCAGTCCACTCTGACAATGACGATGGTGACCAATGCGACCAGCAAGAAAAGAAGGATCAGATTGCCGACAGGCGCATTGACCGGCAACCTGTCCAAATATAGGACAATCTGCAGTCCCAGCGTTTCTGAAGTGATGGAGGCGCTCCAGAAGGTTTTGCCGGAAAGTGCGACTTTATGCAGGACTTTCTGGCTTGCAGAATCTCTGCCGATGGTTTGGAGAAATTCCGGGATCCGGTCGCTGTCTTGTCTGCCTGGATCATAAATAGACCATGTCTTATCAAGAGAGGATAGAACAATCTGTCCGTCCGACTCCCCGATGGAACAGAATTCCGCGATGGTGCCTTGAATATCAGAAGTAGAGAGCTGGACAAATGCAATCACACTTGGATTCTCGTTTGACAGGACAGAACGCGCAGGAAAGCAAGCCAGCATATATAAAACACCGTTTTTTTCATCGAACAGCAGATTCCTGCCGTTTTTCATGAATTGATCATATAATTCGCGGCTTGCGGTGACATTGTTCAATCCGATCGAACTGCTTGTAATAATGTCTCCGTTTTCGGTGACAATGCTGATTTCTTTGACATAGGCATTGGCGGTCATAACGTTGATAAGCTGCTCCTGTATGCGGAGGGCAAGCTCGCTTTTATTCAGATACTCATCCTGATTGCTGCCCAGGACGGTAAAATACCCCATGTCGGTACCGCCCAGAAGCTGATAGATTTTTATCTGGGTATTGTCCAAATCGTCAAACACACTCTCGGAGTAAAAAGAGATGGCCTGATTCTTGGATTTGATGACTTCATTTTTCACCATATTATAGTTGCTGATCAGAATGCCGGCAATCAGTAAGTACAGCGGCAGCAAAGACAAAAGGAGGATTAGAATCACTTTGATATAGGTGGGTTGCGCAAATTTAACTTTTTTCATATTGTTCCATCCTTGCCGGATCCTCTTTATAGGCTCAATATGCTCAATATAGCATAGAAAAAAGGGATTGTCACTTTCACTGGTTCCAAAAACACATCGAATTTTCAATATGTAAAAATTTATACATTTTTGTCGTATCTTCGATATTTACTTAAACACAGATAGCAGGTAATATGTAGGAAAGAGAAGGAAAATTTTCCAACAGCCTTATAAAACAATAAATAAGTCATTCCATTATCCAAAAGAAGAAAGCAATCCGGATAAGCATTTTTTATGAAAACATCGGGCAGGATGGACGCATCATGACCGAATTTGTTCAGACTGTATAATGACAGATCATACAAATTTCAAGGAGAAAAAAGATGAAACGATTTTATGCATCGATGCCGGTACTTATTTCTATTTTACTGGATGCTCCGTGGCACCAGGGGATGAACGTGTTTGACACATCATATGGATCATGATCGTCTTAGGAGGATGTTTTATAGTATGAAGAACAACAATCGCGCATGCAAGATAGTAATTTTAATTTTAGGAGTATGCTGTATGATTCTACCAACAAGCTGCAAAAACAAACAGGAGGGGACAACCGGGAGCTCCAGCCATCAGGAGCCGGCTTCCGTTGATTTCAAGAATACAGAAAACGGGTTGAAAGAGGAAACTGCAGGAAGCGGTTCGACGGTCGATTTTTCAATCCGGAACGGACTTCCGCTTTTTAAAAAATATTCGTACTTTGTGGTCGGGGACACTCCGTTCAGCAGAGTGTCGCAATATTCCTACTACCTGAAAGAACTGCGTTCCAGAACGGTGCGTTTTTCGTTGACTGCCCAGTCTAAAACGGACGAACCGCTGCTGTATAAAAAGAATATGAAAGATGCCATGACGCTTTTTGGCGATATTCTGGACAAGTATTCCACCCTGTACTGGCATATGTCTTATGCAAAAGCGGCAGTTAATCCGAAAATCGCTTCCATTGATCCTGACAATGCAGTTTATTATGAGCCGGTCTATGCGATCTGGAACAACGCATGGAAGTCGGCGGCGCAATATTTTCTCGATAAGGACATCCGGTGCTACTATGAAGTTTGGAATGAACCAGATCAGAATCTTTGGACAAAATTCAACTTTGATGGATACATCCGCATGTATGAAAATACGGCGAAGGCGGTAAGGGAGGGGAACCCGGACGCTTTTATCGGCGGACTTTCCGCATCGCACCTGTCTGTTCTGGGATTGGACAATTATCGAGAATTCCTGGATGCCGTCATGTTGGATAAAGTTCCGATCGACTTTATATCCTTCCACGACTATGACAAGGGATATATTGACGAAGTGCCGCAAATCGAGGCGGAATTGAAATCCAGGCATTATTATGATACAACCCAGATCCACTATACCGAATTTAATATTTATAATGTGCCTTATTCCGAATGGTATCTGGATGCGGACAAAAGAAAGGATTTTACATTACAGAAATCGGCCGCCGTGCCGATGATCCTGACCGCTATCGACAACATGAATTCTTTTACGGATGTGAGCATTGTACAGTGGGCCTCCCTGATGGACGGAAGCGGTGCTTTCTCCGTGATCGATCCGAATGGCAAAAGAACGCCTGCTTATTATGCCCAGTATTTATACATGCATATGCCGGTGGAGAGGGTTCTGTCAACCGGTGCGACCAAGAGCATCAAGACGATGGCATCCGCGGACGAAGCGACCGCAGCGGCCATGATATGGAATGAATCCGATCAGGATCAGCCATTCAGCATGGATTTGAAGAACATTCCTTTCAGTGATTATACCGTCTCGGTCTATCGGATCGACTCGACGCATTCGAGTTATCTCGAAACCGGAAAGAGCGATGAACTTGAAATGGTGGAACAAAAAACAGATGCATCCGGGAAGAATCTTGCATGGTCCGGGACCATTCCGGCAAACGGAACGGTTTTTATCAAAATCACGACAGACCAGGAATCTCCGCTGGAAAAAGAAACCAGCATCGGGAGCATAATCCGCAATGACAATTATTACAAAGACCGGGAGCAGAATTCATACGGGGATTTTGACGAGCTGACGTCGACTGCCTTGATTGGAACAGGCGATTCAGACAATGGCAGAGGCTGTGTCGCAGTCACCTATTCAAAAATCCAGGATAAAGTGAATGTCACAGGGAAAATCCGGGGGACGCCCAAAGCACTGGACAGCGACAGCTGTCTTGGCATCCGGGTGGATTATCAGACAAGCGGCGGGTATACCGATTCGGTTCTCTATACGAATGACACCACTTCAAAAACCAGAAGCTCCAAAATCCCCTTCGGCACCGGAAAAGCGCCGGGAGAAACCGTCGTGGTCGATATGACGAAATTCGAGATGGATATCAAAGGAAAAGCGCCGGCTGACTGGACAGGGAAAGTGATCCTGACCTTTGATATTGAAAATACCGGGGCGAACACGGAAGCCAGATTAATTGTAAACTGACCGGTGTCTTTTCTGCAAGACAGGATGGTTATGATATCGATTAAAATAAAAAATACAGATCAAGATACCGTTTCTATTGGAAGGAGAAATGAAAATGAAAAAAATCAGCCTGATGTTACCCCTTTTCCTAGCAACCTCCATTCTTTTTACCGCATGCGGCAGTGTGTCGAACGCACCCGGAAAATCAGAGGATGAATCAAAAAGCAGTGTGTCGGACCTGTCAACGACCGATTCGCAGGCAGCCTCTTCTGCAGAAACGTCCGCGAGCGAATCCTCT
>CAZJXH010000248.1:0-5601 GCA_964549475.1 uncultured Oscillospiraceae bacterium | reverse complement strand
GCGGTCTCGATGTGGATGCCCGAAGAAGGCGGGTCCTGCGGTTCTGGGAAACAGGGCTTCTGGATGCCGGGAGCAATGTACAGATCGGCGAGGGCGGCGCGGGCGCTTTTTCGGATGGAAAACTGAAAGTCGGCTGCAAGGATGCACGTAAGACTAAAGTGATCGACGAGCTTATCCAAGCCGGAGCACCGGAAGAAATCGCCTATTTGGAAAAACCGCATATCGGCACGGACCGGCTTCCCGGTATTGTGAAAAGGATACGGGAGGAAATTGTCCGGCTGGGCGGAGAAGTGCGGTTCCATTCCACGGTCACAGAAATTCTTCATAAAGACGGACAGGTGACCGGAATCCGATATATCGAAATAAATGATTCCAATAACAGCAATCTATTACCGCCTGCCGGAAAAGAAACTGAAATGGAGATGGAAACCGGCCATGTCGTTCTGGCCATTGGGCACAGCGCACGGGACACCTACTGGCGGATGTTTGACTGTGGTGTCCGAATGGAGCAAAAATCCATCGCCGTCGGTGTACGAATCGAACATCCGCAGCATCGGATCAACGAGATCCGGTACGGCCCATTCGCCGGTCACAAGGCGCTCGGGGCGGCGGACTACAGAATGGTGGTTCATCTGCCAAATCAAAGAGGCGTCTACACATTTTGCATGTGCCCCGGCGGCACTGTCATCGCCGCCTCGTCTGATGCCGGTTGCCTTGTTACAAACGGGATGAGCGAATACGAACGATCCGGACAGAATGCGAATACCGCGCTGCTGGTTACAGTGGATAAAAATGAATTCGGGAGCGACCACCCTCTGGCCGGAATCGAGTTCCAGCGACGGATCGAAGAGAAAGCGTTTGCCGCGGGCGGGGGAGGATACAGGGCTCCGGTCCAGCGGCTGGAGGATTTTATAAAAAAGAGGAACACGCGGACGTTTGGAGAGGTGTTTCCGACTTATCTGCCGGGCACGGCCTTTGCCGAGGTGGATTCTTATCTGCCGGATGATCTGCCGGATTCGATGAGACAAGCCATAACCGGGATGGAGGAATGGATGCCGGGATTCGCTTACCCGGACGCACTCTTGACAGGCGCGGAGACCCGCAGCTCTTCCGCGGTATGCATTTCAAGAGGGGAAGATCTGCAGGCGGTCGGATTGAAAGGGCTTTATCCCTGCGGCGAAGGCGCGGGATATGCGGGCGGGATCATTTCCGCTGCGGTAGACGGGATCCGGTGCGCAGAAAAAATAATAGGATGATGGAAAATAGGTAGAACATAGGTGGAACATGGGTGCAATATGGGGACGGTTCTTATATTTCATAAACAGAACAAAATGAAATATAAGAACCGTCCCCATATTGCATTGCACAAGAACCGTCTCCATGTTCCACTTTGGATTCATATAAAAACATATGTCTCTGAAATAATGGATTGACATTCTTCCCGGATTTGTTTATAATTCGGCTTGTTGTTACTATATTACTAAATTACTAATATACTAAATCATAAAAAATAATTAAAAAATAAATTCAAGAAAACTTGATTTAGTGAAAAGAATTCAACGGAAAATCTTTTAGTAAAAAATAACAATAAATAAAAAAAAAGAATCGGGAGAAGAAATGGATACCAAAAAAACAAAAAAGGAGCTCCAGGCACAATACAAAGAACGCAAAGTGATCGGCGGCGTCTATATCATCAAGAACAAGGAAACAGGACAATTGTTTCTCGCCTCGACCCCTGACATGCAAGGCAGCCAGAACCGGTTTGAATTCTCTCAAAAAATCGGATCGTGCGTGCAGATGAAATTACAGAAAGACTGGGCGGCCTATGGACCGGATGCGTTTGTTTTTGAAATTCTTGAAGAGATCAAGAAGGGGGATGCGCAGACCCAGGAGGAATTCTCGGAGGATGTCAAGCTGCTGAAAGAAATTTATATGGAGAAACTGGCAGACAGCCAATTTTACTAAAACATTTCCGCGGAAAAATCAAGTACAAAAGGATAAAATAAAAAGCAGCAATCGAAACAGGGGAGGAAATGAAATGAAAATACCAACCACATTAAAACATAAGCCGGTCATTGTATCCGAGGATTACGACAAAATCGACGGAAGAATCCAAAACTCGGATGCGAAGGGCCTTTCCATTGGCCTGGCACAATGGAATGACCGCGGAAAGATCGATATTTCCGCGAAGGTCTGGCGCTATACGGGAGAGAAATGGTCGAGGCAATCCGAGGAAATGCCGCTTCACCGGGTTATCGACCTCGCAATTTTATTATGCAGAACAAAGCTATATTTCAGAGAAGCCTATCGATTGGAGAAGCTCTATGACGAAAACAACCCCCAAATCGACCGGATCGCATTGCAGGGCGGGGCGATGAATGTCGCGGTTTGTACCGACAACGAAAAAATCGATGAAGATATCCGGCTGTTGAACGACGCTTTGTCAAAGGACGATGAGCTTCTCGGGGAAAGGCTGGCCCGTCTGGCTGCGATTTTAAAAGAAATGGGATATTGACCGCTTTGACATGACATGATGGAACAGAACAGAAAGCCAACCGGTTTTGGTACGGCTTATGGGAGAACTCGAAATGGAAATACAGATTTCAAATATCACGAAGCGATTCGGTAAAGCCACGATTTTAAATCACATCGATTTAAAAGCTTCCGCGGGAGAAATCCTGTGCCTGCTGGGGCCCTCGGGCGCAGGCAAAACGACGCTGATCCGCCTGGTGATCGGCGCGATGCCGGCGGATGAAGGGACGGTTTCAATCGATGGGAAGAGGATGCCCGACAGAAATCTGATCCGGCATATCGGATATATGCCTCAGAATGATGCGGTTTACAATGACATTACCGGAATGGACAATCTGATGTTCTTTGGAAGGATGTATGGATTACGCGGCAGGCATTTAAACCAGCGGGTGGAAGAAACGCTGCGTCTTGTCGATCTGAAAAACGACCAGAACAAACTGGTTGCGAATTATTCGGGCGGGATGAAAAAACGTCTCTCTCTGGCGGTCGCCCTGCTGCATGATCCGGATGTGATCCTTCTTGATGAACCGACAGTCGGAGTTGATCCGGTTTTGAGAAAAACGATATGGGATGAATTTGACAAATTGACCGGCGAAGGGAAAACCATTATTATTTCCACTCATGTCATGGATGAGGCGATGAAATGCCAAAAAGCGGCTCTGTTATACAATGGCCGATTGCTGATGAATGATCGAATTGAAATTTTACAGGCAAAAACGAAAAGCGGAAATCTGGAAGATCTTTTTTTCGATGCCATAAAGGACGGTGATCCTGTATGAAAGGACTGATTATTCGAATTATCAGACAGATGAGAAACGATCACCGGTCTCTGGCCCTCCTGCTGATTGCTCCGCTGATGATCATGACCCTGATGTATCTCCTGCTGGGGACCAGCTCCTATGAGCCGGTCATTGCTGTCGATCCAGGCTTTCCGCAATCCATCGGAACGGCAATGAAACAAGAACCTGTCCGCATGGCAACGCTGATCGAAGAAAAAAATCTGGACCCGAATGTCAAATTGCCCGACGAAGCGTATATTCTCCGAAACCTTTCATTAACCCTGGAGGAGGATATCGATGCCCGATTGAAAAACAAAGAGATGGATGCTTTTCTTTCCATCGGCCCGAATGGAATGACGATCCGCATGCTGGAATCCGACGGATCGAAGGTATCCGCGGTCACCGATGCGCTGAAGTCCGCTCTGGCAAAAACAAACCCTGCAAGCGGCACCGCCATTTCGTTTATTTACGGGGATGCCAAGGCAAGCATCTTCGATAATCTGGTTTATGCATTGCTTCGCGTGATTTCATTTTTTCTGATATTCTTGCTATCGGGTATTTCCTTTGTCCGGGAGAGAACCACAGGGACACTGGAGCGGCTGATGCTGACTCCGATCCGGCGCTATGCGGTTGTTATCGGATATACAATCGGCTTCGGTATTTTTGCCGTCATTCAAAGTATCCTCATCACATTATATTGTCATTACGTCCTTGGCATGAAATTTATCGGCCCGGAGAGCAATGCTTTGCTGACAGGATCAGCGGGCAATATTGCCTTTTTCCATTCCCTGATGCTTGCGATCGGCATCATGATCTTACTCGCTTTTGCCGCGGTTGCGACCGGAACCCTTGTTTCCATTTTCGCCAACAATGAATTCCAGGTGATGCAATTCATTCCGGTCATCATTATCCCGCAGATATTCTTTTCGGGGATTATTCCGATTGACACCCTGCCGTTCCATTTGAACAATCTTTCCTATATCATGCCGATTTATTACGGATGCTCCGCCCTGCGGGATGTCATTCTGAAAGGATTTGTTTTTTCCCAGATATGGGGATACCTGGCAGCGCTTGTCATTTATATAATATTGTTATCGGTGATCAATACGTTCGCATTGAAAAAATACCGGAAGCTATGAAATCCCATCCGTTCTCCGACCGAAAATCGGCCGATTCACCGGCTAGTGAACCGAACGGCAAATCGAACGGTAAGTTGAATGTTCTGCCGAATCATGAAATATTTCAACAAATCATTGCCGAATTTTACAATAAATAATAAAATGAAACGATATTAAAAAGGATTTTTCTGGTAATATAAAGGGTATGTCTGCTGAAAGAAATGTTTATTGACGGAAAGGGTTATCGGATGGAACTGCATTTAAAAATCATGGATCAAAACCAACAGACCGACCGGACGATTGAAAGCGGAGAGCTGCTCCTGCCCATATTGCAAGAAGTGAATTCGACGATTCATGCTCCTTGCGGCGGAAAAGGGACGTGCAAGAAATGCAAGGTCGAAATTGAAGGGGTTGGAGAGGTCCTGGCCTGCCAGACAAGACTGGATGAGAGGTTATGCAGAAAAGACAGCAACGAGATTGTGGTTATCCTGCCCGACCAGGGAAAAGCCAAGATCCAATCCGGCGGCGTCATGCCGGCTTTTGTTCTTGATCCTGTCCTTCAGATAAGAACGGATTCTTTTCCGAAACCCAGCATCAAGGACCAGGCGGCCGATGACCAGAGAGTGATGGACCAGACGAACTGCCAGGTTCCGTTCCATCTGCTGCCCGTATTACCGGATGCCCTGCGTGAAAAGGATTATCAGCTGCGATATCTGGTGCGAAAAGATCGAAACGAGATAACGAATTTTTTGACCGGAACCGCACCAGTCAAATTCTATGGAGTGGCCATTGATATCGGAACCACCACGGTTGCCGCCTATTTATACAATCTGGCCACGGGTGTCCTGATCAAGACCGTATCATGCCTGAATCCCCAGAGAGGATATGGCGCGGATGTCATTTCCCGGATTGATTTCGCATCAAAATCAAAAGAAAATTTGAAACAGCTGCAGCAGGTCATCGGAGAAAAAGTGGTGGATCTGCTGTTTGACCTTACGGAATCCATCCAGGATGTCTCGCTTCTATCCATCGCGGGCAACACCACCATGCTGCATCTGCTGTGTGGAATCGACCCGGAAGCGATTGCCAGCGCACCGTTCATCCCGGCGACGATCCAACATCAGATCCGTTACGCCAAAGAATTGTTCCCATTTTTCCCGAACGAATTGGAA
>CAZJXH010000247.1:0-5653 GCA_964549475.1 uncultured Oscillospiraceae bacterium | reverse complement strand
AAGTTGACGAAGGTCCTGCGACATAAGCCGAGCCTGCAATCCCATATCGGAATCTCCCATGTCGCCGTGGATCTCTGCCTTCGGCACCAATGCCGCAACAGAGTCTATGACAATGATATCCACCGCTCCACTTCGCACCAGCGCTTCCGTTATTTCTAGTGCCTGTTCCCCGGTATCCGGCTGGGAGACAATCAAATTATCAATGTCAACGCCTAATTTCTGTGCATAACCTGGGTCAAGTGCGTGCTCGGCGTCAATGAATGCCGCTGTTCCTCCAAGATGCTGTGCTTCCGCAATCATGTGAAGCGCCACAGTGGTCTTGCCGGATGATTCCGGCCCGAAAATCTCAATGATGCGACCTTTAGGGACTCCGCCTACACCAAGAGCAACATCAAGAGACAATGCTCCGGTTGGAATAGATTCAATCGTTGAATCGACTTTTTCTCCGAGTGTCATCACCGCACCCTTGCCGAATTGTTTCTCAATCTGTGCCAAGGCGACATCCAGCGCCCTTGATCTTTCTGATGGTATTTTCTGGGTTACATCCTGAGTGGATTTTCCTTGTGCTTTCTCTCTTGCCATATTGTTCCTCCATCCGAACATTCGTTCTTTATTCATTATAAAATTAATGTCCCAATCCGTCAAGTGCCTTTTTGCTACCTTTTCCGACCTAATCCGACAAAACTTGACAATGAATGCATTTTTGACTTGAACTGGCTAAAATATTGTACAGGTTCTTTCATTTTAAAAAACAATCCGACACCGAAATAAGTGATGAATCCGACTCCCGCTTTCCCTGCAAGCAAGACAAGCTGGATGATTTTGCTTGTAGAGTCGAACGGAATCTTTTGCAGCAGAAACAGTACCAGAAAAGCAGCCAGTGCGCAAAACGCTGATTTCGCCAGATATTGGGGGATTTTCCTGGGAGCGCATCGGGGGAAATTTTTGCTGAACAAATAAGATAGCACCACGACGCTTACCATACTTGAAAGAGAAAACGCAACCGGCATGCTGATGACCCCGAACGGAGTGAGTCTTGTGAAAACAAAGCAGAACAAGGTGTTTGTTCCGAGGGTGATGATTCCGTTGAAAAGCGGGATTTTTGTTTTCCCAAGGGCATAAAAAGACATGTTCATTATAAAAATAATCGTATGGCAGACCATTGCGATGCAATACCATGATAACATACGGGATGTCAGAGAAATGCTATCTGCTGTCAAGTTGTTTCCCCATTTGAAAATTCCTCGGATCACTTCCGTATTAAGCATGGCAAATATAATCGCAGATGGTATTATCAGAAACAGGGCATTCCTCAGGCTCTTAGTCAGCGTCTTGGAGCAAGCGTCCATATCTTTTTTTGCATAATATCCCGCAAGGGTGGGAAGCATCACACTGCCGATCGCTACCGCGAAAACGCCGTACGGAAGCTGCCATGTCGTGATGGCGAAGCGAAGGCTTGTCAGAGACCCGTCACTGTAAAAATTGGTGAAAGCCGAAAGAATAATCAGGTTCAATTGGACGATCGATGCTGAGATCAACGTGGGAATCGCTAATTTGACCAGGCGCAGGAATCCCTTGTCTTTATAGGCGAATGTCACCCTGTAATGGCTGAACTCATGTCGTGAAAAGTAAAATTGCATTAGAAAATAAATGCATGCGCTGATCATCACACCGGCTGCGACTTTGATGATTCCTTCCTGGGTTTTGTTACCGAACAGGATCATGCTTGCAACAACGCAGAGGTTATAGACTACAGGCCCCAGAGAAGCGGCGGTAAATTTCTTATATGCATTTAAAACGCCAATAGACAAGGCCGCCAGCATCATGAAAAACACTTGTGGAAACAGCACTCTCGATACCGAAATCGCCAGATTGACTGTCTGTGCGGATTTGTCTCCCGAAAAGAGTGGCAGGACATAGGGAATCAGCAGTTCTCCAACCAGAACCGCAGCAAGCATCACGATGGATGTAATGTTGATGAAAATGCTGACGCTTTTCCATGTTTTCCGTTCCTGCCTGTTGCTGATCGCACCGGATAAAGTCGGTGTGATTGCCGCTTGGATCGATCCGCCCACCAAAAGCTGATAAATCAGATCCGGTACCATGAATCCTAGAATATAAGCGTCTGAAAGCCATCCATAACCGATTCTGCCCGGGATCAGCATTTCTCTTATCTGCCCGGTCACTTTGCTCAGAATCAAAGCGATCATGACAATAAGGGTCGCTTTTGTATTGCTGTTTGGCGCTTTAATATTGGTATCTGCCGCTTTAATATCGGTATCTGGCGTTTTTATACTGCTATTCTGCGATCTTGTCAGCTTCTTGCCCTCTGTCATCCAAAATCATCCTCCTCAATAAATCATACGCATTCAAGGATGCGATATATCGAATTTTGGAACGATTCCCGGTCAAATGAAGTTCTTTTGTTTTTTCTGAAAAAGGACCTGCCACACTGATGTATACAAGGCCGACAGGCTTCGTTTCCGTGCCGCCTTCCGGTCCTGCGACTCCCGTGATGGATATGGAGTAATCCGAATTCATCAGGACTTTGCACCCTTCTGCCATGGCAATCGCAGTCTCTTTGCTGACCGCGCCGTATTCCAGAAGGGTTTCCGGCAGGACCTTGAGAACAGATTCTTTGACCGAATTCTCATAGGCGACAATACTTCCTTTCAGCACACGGGAGGCGCCGGAGATATCGCCAAGCATGCCTGTTGTCATCCCTGCTGTGCAGGATTCGGCGAAAGAAACGGTTTTGCGGGATTGGTCAAGAAGATCAAACACCACTTTGGGCATGTTCCGGTCCCCGATTTCATAAATATACTCTCCCAGCCGGGTTTTTACTTTTTCGATGAGATCTTCCTGATCGTTTTCGTCTGAAAGAGACAAATCCGCGGAAGTTCTGCTTTTTGTCCTGGATATCCGGAACATGCATTCCCCGTCCGAGCAGTAGGGAGCGATGGTGGGGTTGGTCTGGCTGTCGATCAGATCCTTTAATTGTGTCTCCGCAGCAGATTCTCCGATTCCGAATAGCCGGACAAATCGTGATCGGATCTCGACAGGAGCACGCTGCACTAAATAAGGCCGCACCTGCGTATCGAACATCGCACGCATTTCCGCCGGCGGTCCCGGAAGCATGATCAGGACCTTGTTCTGAAAAGAATAAACCGTTTCAATGATTGCTCCAGGAGCAGTCCCATTGCTGTTCGGCAGAGGAATGCACCCTTTCGGAAGCATGGCCTGCGTCAAATTATTCGGCGTCATGGGGCGATTCAGTCTGTCAAAATAAGAACGGATTCTTTTTGCGCTGTCCTCATGGAATTCCAAGGAAATCCCAACCGATTTTGCTGCGATTTCCATGGTGATGTCATCGGCGGTCGGCCCCAGTCCGCCGGTTAGGATCACGGCGTCCGACCGGTCAAGCGCATCGGTCACCGCTTTTTGCAGTCGGGCCGGATTGTCTCCGACAACCGTCTGATAATAAGACGGAATGCCGATCAGCGACAATTCTTTTGCAAGATAAGCCGCGTTTGTATTGACAACCTGCCCCATTAATAATTCTGTCCCGACGCAAAGGATTTCAAGGGAGGAGATGGATGGATTCTTTGTGCTGTCTTCAGTGTTTTTCATGTGATATTCTCCGGAAATACAGAATTGTTTACTTCCAGTTTTTCTATGTTTTTCTGTATTTGTTTTCAGTTTTTTATTATTGTCTTTTTTGTTATTTTATCGATTATTCAATTTTCCATTCATTCCTTTTCATTCAGGAAAAACTGTCTTCAATGGAATAAAAAGCGTGCAGCGTGTTTTTCATCAGCATGGCGATTGTCATAGGCCCCACTCCGTTTGGAACAGGAGAAATCGCGCCTGCAACCTCCGATGCGGATTCAAAATCCACGTCGCCGGCCAGTTTGCCGTTCTCTTCCCTGTTGATGCCGACATCAATGACAACCGCTCCTGGTTTGATATACTCTGCTGTCACGAACCGGGGTCTTCCGATTGCCACAATAAGAATATCCGCACGTTTACAGACTTCTTTCAAGTCTTTCGTTTTGGAGTGTGCGATGGTTACGGTGGCGTTTTTAGCAATCATCAACTGGGCAATCGGCTTTCCGACAAGATTGCTCCGCCCGATGATGACACATTCTTTCCCGGCGATTTCGACGTCGGACCGCAAAAGCATTTCCATGATTCCTGCCGGTGTGCAGGATACCAGCCCGTCTCTTCCCAGGGATAAAAGGCCGGCATTGAAAGGATGCAGCCCGTCGACATCTTTTTGCGGCAAAATTCTACATATCACTTTAAATTCATCCAGGTGTTTTGGAATTGGAAATTGACATAATATTCCATGGACGTTTGTATCCTTATTCAATGTATCGACAAGCTCCAGCAGTTCTTTTTCGGAGGTTTCAGCCGGCAGCTGATATCCGAAAGAGCGGATTCCCGCTTCCGCGCATGCTTTTTTCTTATTGTTCACATAAACGGTCGAGCCGGGATCTTCCCCGACTTGAATCACCGCCAGGCCCGGAACCTTATTCCTTTCCAATCGTATTTTCTCCACTTCGATTCGGACTTCCTCCCGGATCTGGGAGGCCATTTCTTTTCCTCGTATTGTTCTTGTCATGGATCGTTCTCCTCCAGTAATATCAAGTTTTTCCAAGCTTGTTTTTTGGTTTGTATGGTTTTTTTATTTGTGAGCTATGGGATGCTGTATCCGGAGATGCGGCTCTTGAGGATGGTTTTCTCGGCGGCATCGGTCTTGCAGTGCTCGCTCTGCCAGTCATTGTCTTCGACGGCGCTGTTCCATCAGCGGCTTCTCTGCGGGGTGCTTTCCCCCGGTTCCCCCGGTTCTCCCGATATCCGGAATTTCGCTCCTCTTTCTTCAATCCAGGCTTACGGGCTTCTTCTTTTTGTTCCGGCTTTCGTCCATCCGGTAAGAATTCAGTATTCCTCTTCCCTTCCCGGAATTCCGATTTTCGCCCATCCGTCTTGGACTCCGGCGTCTTTGTCCCCCTCTGCGGAGCGCTCCTGCGCGGTCCTTCCCTTCTTCTGCCGGTTCCTTCCGGTGATTGGGCCTCCCTCCGACGGTTCCTTGGATTCGAATTGCCTCGGTCCGGATTTCTTCCCCCTTGGCTTTCGGTTTCCCGGAGCTCGGTCTGTTTATCTTCTGCACCGGCCGTTTCGTCTTTCCCGTCCGGTACAATCCTGTTTTTCTTTTTTGCACGATAAGGATGCAGCAGGCAGTCCGGACCATAGCCGACAAGATCCTGACGCTTTGAGATGGACAGTGCTCGCTCCACCATGGATCGGTTTTCGGGTTTTGAGTATTGCAGCAATGCTCTCTGCATCGTTTTTTCGATTTCATCCGGAATGTGTACGGGAGCAAATGTGACCGGATTGATCCCAGTGTAGTACATTGTTGTCGAAATAGTACCCGGTGTGGGGTAAAAATCCTGTACTTGTTCCGGCATGACGCGATTTTTCTTGATATCCAGCGCCAGGGTGATCGCATCCTTCAGCGTGCAGCCAGGATGTCCCGATATCAGGTAGGGAACCAGAAACTGGTTCTTGTCCAGTCTTTTGTTTATTGACTGGTAGGCTTCTTTGAACTCTTCATAAACAGCATGTCTTGGCTTCCCCATCGCATCCAGCA
>CAZJXH010000246.1:0-5684 GCA_964549475.1 uncultured Oscillospiraceae bacterium | reverse complement strand
CAGCTGGTTTCCGGAATCAACGTGCATGAATGGCATGCAGCTAGATTTAATGAATCTCTGCCTTGCCCTTTACTAAGTATACATACAGGATCATTAGAACATGACATTGCGGACTCGATTGCCTTTTTTAATATTCGGCCAAGGCTGTCGGGGCGTCCCTGGCGAACCAAACCGCCGAGTGTCCCTTCCGAGTCACCGCTGGCTGTATATATTAAAATGCCCGCCATTTCTTTGCCCTCATTTGCCTCACTGCAGTATATTCTTTCCTTAAGCGATGCAATACTGTATCCGCACTCAAAGCTGAGCTGCTTAATTAGCAAATGCGAAATCGTATGGAGTAAAAGGAACTTACCAGTGATGATTCTGCTGCGATTTTGTCCTGTAAAAGAATTTCTGAAGTTTTTATTAAGCTCCGCAACTCTGTTTGTGAGTTCCGTATTTCCATTTGCCCAAAGAGCAATTAATACTTGATTGAACCTAAGGAATATTCCTTCTCCCCTTATTTCATACGCCGGATACCAATTGGTCTCGGTTTGTTTGACAGAAACAAACTCCGTTCCTTTTTTTGTTTGTTCGGACCATTCTACCGGTTTTAAGCGCGAAAATCCGGTAAGTGCCTGAACCTCTCGAATTTTGTGGATTAATGATATTCCCGTGATATATGGAATATTATACTGAGCTACATCTATACCTTCACGCAAAAAATCCTTAGATTGAATTATACCGAAATCAGCACTCCCGTTTAATGCCTCATATTCTTCAGCTCTATATTTTATGCTAAGGGTGTTGTACTCTTCTTTTGGAGCAGCACACCATTTTCTTTCTAAAACAGATTTCACCGAGCTATCTTTTGCACCGATTTCCATTCCGATATCGTGTGCCCAAGTATCCATTTGGCTCTGAATAATTGAACTACGAAATTCTTGCGGTATTTTTGAAAGAGTAGTCCTGCATTCTTGAAATGCGTTGCTGTTTTCAATATTTGTGTTCAAAATATCGGAAAACGGCGGAATAACCAGCGAACTTGCAGTAACTGGAAAGTATACCGATGAAGAACCACGTTGCATAGATCTCGGATGCTCCGCACATTTTTCCTTTGAGTGTTTCCACGGATGTTTCCCCGTACAGATAAAGTCGTAGTTTTCGGATTTTTCGTCAAGTCGAGCAAATATTTGGGGATCAAAAGCGTCCTTCAATGTTGCTTTTGCATTACACGCCTCACAAGTGATCACTAATCCCTCCAGTCCTTCAGAGGATGAAGCCCCTGTCTTAAAAGTAAGTGCCGGGTTTGAGCAAACTGGTTTTGCACCGCTGGCACTTCTTCTGTGAACCCACTTTACCCATGGAAAATCATCTATATGACCATGTTCGCAAACGGTTATGACACGAGCAACAACTAAATCTTGTCGACATGTTTGGCACCGCATATGCTTCACCATATACGGATCGTTTGCACGCATTTTATCTGAAGCCTTCCTTTGATATTCCTGTATCCATTTATTTATTGGTTGAAATCTGCGACATTTTGGGCAAAAATACCATTCAGGAAAGCGCACATAGGAAATTCCTTCAGCAAATTGCGGTTCGTCTTTCCCCCCGGGCATACCAAAGAAATCAACATGCAAAACTTTTTCTAACCGTTCATCATGAATTCTTACTGTTTTCTCTGCCCAGTATTCGGGAGCAGCTGTCATTAATGTCTGATCCGGAAAATCTACCATTGCTCCGACGCCGTACTGCAGTACAGCCTGAGCAGCTCTTACGGTATGAGTAACCCTACTGAGCTGTGCTTTTGCAGCTGAATCTAACGCCATTACTATTCCTCCCAAATCAAAATGTTACTTGATACCATGCTGTCAACATTACGCATTGAAGTCATTGTATCAATTGCTGATGTGTCATTTTGCGCGGAGTTAAACTGCTTCAATAATCTTCCTTGTGATTTATCAGGTCTCTTAACCATAAATTTTTCACCGTAAACAAAGCTTTCTTCACCCCATACGGTGGATAAACGCTCCCATTCATCAAAGAATTCATCAATTTCTTGGGCGATTTCATTGCTTTCGTCATCTAATCCAAGATCGGCTCTTTCGGTAATCTGTTGTGCTCGATTAATTATGTATCCCTTGGCAAATTCAATCTGGTTTTCAAATGACTCCTTTTTAAAATTTGCGGCATCGGCTTCTTCAGAAAGATTTTTTCCGATATGCCTCATGATAGATAAAATCACCGCATGCAAAGCACGATCACGCGCCGGTTTTGAAAACGGAGTGGCTCCCGTCGGTTCTACATATCGATAAAATGATTCGTGATATGCTTTAAATTGCTCATAATGAGATCTGTCTCTGCTTTTTGATCCGTCAAACAGGGTGAAAGCTACTCCGGGATATGAACGTCCAACACGACTGGAAGCTTGTATATATTCACTGGTCAGCTTCGGTTGCCCCACCAACAACATGACGTTAAGTCTGGCGACGTCGATTCCGACCGAAATCTATTAGTCGACATAAATACGTTTGAAGCATTTCTTTTATTGCTTATGTTTTCTTGGGAATTGCAGCGTTTTTTCAATTTATCAAAGGTTTCGTTCAGCTCCGGGGTAGAAACACGGCTTGTCAATTCATCAGCTCTGCCTATTAATCTTGCATCCCTTGCATTACCGAGACGGTAAGCCATACGTTTAATAAAGTCCTTAACGTCATCGTCAATTAGAGTTGAACACTTGCCTAAATCTTTAAGACTATTGAAATATACTGTTAATGTCCACAACTTGTCTTTGACTTCATCCGATAAGTCCATTCTATTTATTTTTTGCATTAGTGCGGCAATTGTTCTGACCTCCATCATAGCTTTTGTTTTCCCTGATGGCATCAGACCGACGTATTTTCTCCCAAATAACCCGTCTTCGTAAGAAATATTTGATTCCCGCGCAAAAAAGGAGTCCTCGGCATCAATCCCCGGTGCAGGGAACTGAACGACTTTTCGGTTATATAAAACCGAGCATTGTTCTTGGGCACGCCGTATTGTTGCGGTGGATGCAACGATTTTGGGGCGAATACCTTTGATACCACATAATGCATCAATTGCCGTTTCATAGAGTCCTACCATTGTTCCGAGCGGACCGGATATCAGATGCAGTTCATCCTGAATAATCAGTTCCGGTGCTCTATTGTCGGTTTCCGCTGCAAAAAAAGCACCCACTTCCTTTTTCCACGGTAGCATGGCAAATTTATCTACAGTGCCAAACAGTAATGTTGGGGGTGTTCTGTATAATTCCTCGTCTACAATTTGTACAGGCAACTCATTATTAAAACTGCAGCTCTCATTTGGACAAGACATATAAAATCGGCTGTTATTCCTCATCTTATATCCCCATTGACCAATTAATTGATTACCTTCCCTTTCTTTGACCAGCTTTGTTCCGCACCACGGACATTTCAATACTTGAAATTTATTATAGCGATCTTTATTATATTTGATATCAGCTGCCGTGGAATCGGTAAGCTTTTTCAAATATTCCTTAGCACCTTTATTTTTATCATCACCTTTATCCCTGTTAGGGGTATGTGTGCCTCCGATCCAAAGACCTATTGTTATGGCATCTTGTCCTAAAGCATATGTTGCATATCGGGGGTGTTTTGAATTACTGTCTCTCCGAATATATTCACATGCGCAAATAAGTGTTGCCGCACGAGTGAATTGCTGTGCAGCCAGTAAGCGTAATGTATAACGAATAATCACTGATGTTCCTGAAAATTCTGCAGGATAACTCATTCTTCTGTAGAAAATGGTAAACGCTGTAAGGCCAAGATAAGCTTCCGTTTTACCGCCGCCGGTGGGAAACCAAATTAAATCCACCAAGTCACGTTCAGTGCCTTTGTCATTCGCTATGGAGTTGACGCTCATAAGGATAAATGCCAGCTGGAACGGGCGCCAATAATGCTTGTCCTCCGATGTATAATAATTGATGTTTTCCAATAACTCTTCCAATTCTTCATCATCAGAGAAACGGTCTTTATCGGATGTTCGTTCTTGCATTTTTAAATGATCGCGTTGCATGAACATGGCTCTGTTAGCCAGCGAAAAGGCTTGCCACGCATTTTTGTTAGAGGCTAAAGTTTCAATTCCGGCATACATCCGTTTGAGCGCTGCTTCACAATTCAGTATATTTTTTTCTGCTTGTTCAACATATTTGGGTAATAAAGTGGGGACTGTTTTATTTTTAAGACCCTCTATCCATTGTTCATATGCGTTTACCACCGACTTCAATGCGGCGATTTTTTCGCTGATATCCGAGATATCCAAATCAGACATATATTTCATTGAAAGCGCATTATCTGGAACTTTAGCATCGGAGGGCATATTAAAATCCATAGCAGGAACTTCTGCTTGAGGGAAAAACTCATTAAAGATAATCCCCTTGCCGTCGTCATCAATTTTCCATTCCAAAGAAGTTCCCAATCCCGTTCCGTATATTCTTTTCTTTCGATACAAAAGTGCCAAAGAACTTTCTTCATCATCGGCATTCTCGATATCGGCAAAACTCGAATATTCGCAGAAGACAAAATCATTATTTTCTGTATTGATTGAAATACTCGGCTGGAGAAGACAGTTTATTCCATTGGAGCGACCTTTCAAATCATTCACCAACATAACGGTCACTGAAAACAAGTTTTCTCCCAGCTTTCTTTTCAAAGCTGTGATTTTAGCATTGGTTCCGTCTATCTTTCGGTTACTGTCAATATACTCACCAGCGGTAAAATCCAATTCTATTTCCGCATAATGGGGAACGCGCACAAAGCCATGTTTCAACTGATCACATAATTTATAAGCATAATCGTACATCCGATCTTGGTTTTTCGGATCTTTATCATCTTTATAAATATTATGTATGTCTTTTTTTTGAACTGAACAGTTAAGTTTTAAGCAGTTGTCCTCTTGGTCAAATCTGATGTAAGGTTGTAATGAACTGTAAATTTGAAATGTTGCAGGATCTTCAGGTATATAGGGGAATCTACAATCCGGTACAAGTATTTTTCGATAGGTAGCAAAAGAAACATCACATCTGATGCAAGCGCTGTCCTTCGAAATGAAAAAAGTGATTCCCATAGAAGACGGCAAATTTTGTGCAGCCATTCCTATTTCTTCATCTAAATTATCTTCCTCGGCATCGTTAATATTTGCTACTGATCTTAGTGTTGCGAATTCTGCTGGCTGTTCTTCAAAAACAACCTCCATGTCTTCTTCATCAGGAGATGTTTCTTCCACACGAAGGCTTTCATTGTTTTCGGAATTCACTCTGTTTTCTTGGGGAAACAATATACCCATTGAATACCTTACTTGTGGAGCATTGGTAATAATTTCATGTTCCGCATCAGGGATCGATATTTCAGATCCCGGTCCAAGTAACTCATTTTTTATTAAACGAATATAATCTTCTCGCGACTGTATCATTTCAGAACTAATATCCATAAAGTTCCCCCCTATAATGCTATCGGATGATTAACCATGTTAATCGGAACCGGCAATTTGTCAACTTCTGCTATAGATTCAAGTTGCAGCATAACGGCTAGCTCATCAATATTGTTAGAAACAGCTTCCAATAACAAATCGCTTTCAGACAACCGCCCGCTCAGCTTGTTAATAATTGAAATGCAGATCAGCTTTAAAATGCGCATCCTTAC
>CAZJXH010000245.1:0-5711 GCA_964549475.1 uncultured Oscillospiraceae bacterium | reverse complement strand
ATTTATTTGCGTTGTCGTAGGCTTCCCGGATGTCTGTGCGCTTGATCTTGCCGCTGATGGTCTTCGGCAGTTCATTGACAAACTCCAGGATTCTTGGATATTTATAAGGGGCGGTATGGGTCTTGACATAATTCTGCATTTCTTTCTTCAGCTCCTCGCCGGGTTCATACCCCTTCGCCAGAACCACGGTCGCTTTGATGACCTGGCCCCGGACAGGATCCGGAACTCCGATGATCGCACATTCCAGAACGCCGGGGTGCTCCATCAGGACGCTTTCGACTTCGAATGGCCCGATGCGGTATCCCGAACTCTTGATAATATCATCCTTGCGGCCGACATACCAAAGATATCCATCCTCATCCTGCCAGGCCGTGTCTCCCGTATGGTAAATACCGTCATGCCATACGGTATGGGTCAGTTCTTCGTTCTTGTCATATCGCAGGAACATGCCGGGCACTTTCCTGTCCCCGGTATGAATCGTGATCTCCCCGACCAGACCGGGTTTCGTCGGAGACCCATCCTCGTCCAGAAGAGCCACATCATAAGCAGCGGAAGGTTTTCCCATCGAGCCCGGTTTCGTTTTCATCCAGAAGAAAGTAGCCGCTGAAAGGGTTGTCTCGGTCTGCCCGAATCCTTCCTTCAGTTCCAGTCCCGTCATTTTGTGGAACTGCTCGTACACCTCCGGATTGAGCGCCTCCCCGGCGATGGTGCAATGCTGCACGGAAGTGAAGTCGTATTGCGAGAAATCCTCCTTGATCAGGAACCGGTAGATGGTCGGAGGCGCGCAGAACGTGGTGACTTTGTAGTGAGAGATTTTTGACAGCAGATTCTGAGGCACGAATTTGTCCATGTCATACACGAAGATTCCGGCTTCCATGATCCATTGTCCATAGAGCTTGCCCCAGACGGATTTCGCCCAGCCGGTCTCGGAGACCGTCAGGTGCAGTCCATCCGGATCGACCTTGTGCCAGTATTTCGCGGTGACCAGATGCGCGATTGGATACGAATGGTCATGAACCACCATTTTGGGCATGCCGGTCGTCCCTGAGGTGAAATATAAAAGAATCGGGTCGGTGATCTTCGTTGCGTCGTCTCCTGCGGGAGGAACAAATTTCTTTGCTTTTTCCAGTCCGTCTTCAAAGGAAGCCCATCCGTCTTTATGTCCCCTTACCAGAATCAGATTGGAAATCCTGCCGTACTCTTTCGCCGCAGACTCGACATGATCTGAGATCTCGCCTACAGCGGTACAGATGACAGAAGTGATATTGGCTGCGTCAAAACGGTAGAGGATGTCTTTCACCTGCAGCTGGTTCGTTGCGGGAATCCCGATTGCGCCGATCTTGTGAAGGCCCAGGATGGCAAACCAGAACTGGTAATGCCGGATCAGGATCAGCATGACCCTGTCTCCTTTGTGGATTCCCTTCTCTTGGAAGAACGCGGCGGCCTTGTCGCTTTCGCGCTTCATATCACCGAACGTAAAAACGCGCTCCTCCCCCGCGTCGTTGCACCATACCATCGCACGGCGGTCCGGTTCGGCTTTTGCGATCTGGTCCACAATATCATAAGCGAAATTGAAATTGTCCGGCATATTCAAATGGAAGGACTTGATCGTTCCGTTTTCATCCAGGACTTCTGTGACATATTTTTTATGCAATTGCAGCATTCGTATCTCCTCCGACTATTCTTAAAAAATTTATTTCTGCTCATTCATGACCACAGCCATGAACGTACAGTCTCCATCGATTGCAACCATCCCATGCTTCGTTCCGGAATCATAGTAAATGGTATCGCCCTCCCGCAAAATCGCTTCGTTCTCGCCAATCCGGACGCGCATCGATCCGGACAGGATGTAATCGAACTCCTGTCCTGCGTGGCTGCTCATCGGGATCGGATCCTCCGCCGCGCCGGCATCATACTTTGCAGTGACCAGAAAGGGTTCGGCGATCCGTTCTTTGAACAGATAAGCGAGATTCTGATACTTGAATCCTTTCCTTCTCTCAATCGGAAGCCCCTCGCCCTTGCGCACAATGGAAAATCCGGACAAGTGAGGGGATTCCCCTGTGATCAGGTCCGTCATGTCAATTCCGAACCGGTTGGCGGCTTTATAAAGGAAGGTGAAGGAATAGTCCTTTGCTCCGGATTCGTACTGGAGGTAGTCTTCGATGGACACTCCGGTCACGTCGGCCATTTCCTGTGCGCTGATGTCCAATACATCCCGCATTCCCTTGAGTCTTTCGGCGATTTCCATGATTTTTTCTTCCATATAAGCCTCCTTGAATTCTACGGATTCCTGTGTTTTTTGAAAATCCGGATAACGGTTCGAATCACAAATCTGTTAATTAGAGTATAGCAAAATAACGGTCGATTGCAAGGATTTGCAGCCGATTCGTCATTTTTTAGACAGATTCTTGAATGCTTTCCCACACATAATGAAAGTTGTTATGTTTACTATTGTGGTTTTTATTCTCCTGTTCTGCAATTCAATAATCGAAAGTCCTGCGGGGAGATACCGAATGATTTTTTAAATACTTTTGCAAAATAGTTGGGATTCTCATAGCCTACTTTTTTTGAAATTTCATAAATCTTGAAATCATCATTGAATAATAGCGATTTTGCGAATTCCATCTTTGTCCTTGTAATGTACACACTGAGTTGTTCCTTTGTATGCTGGCTGAAAATCCGCGACAAGTAGGAAGAATTCATGTATACCATTCTGGCCAGCACATCAAGAGACAGGTCTTCATCCAGATGGTTTGCAATATATGTTTTAACTTGATTTGTGATTACCTCAGCAGGATTTTTGGAATAGGAATCCACCATGTTCACCAGCTGCCTGAATTTTTCCACCATGAAATTCTGGACCTCATCCAGATTTTTATGTTTATACAAATTTGTCATCTTTTCCATGTCACCGGTGCTGAAAAGGGTGTTCAGGCTGTATTTGCGGGCTTGATTCAGCATATGCGTGGAAACCGTCATGAATAATGAGCTGATCGCATTGACCGTACTGCCTGATGTGCGTTGGATCTCTTGTATGGCCATGCCGAGATATTTTTGGAAAGTCGCCATGTCATTCGAATTGATGGCATGAATAACCCCTTGAATCACTTCTGTCATTTCAGAGAAATTATATTCAAGCTCCACTCCGTCAAGAACGATGAGCATCCCCTCCCCGAGATGCAATTTCATAGTAGAGACAAGCCTGTCCAGTTCATCCGGCCACTGGCTCCACATAAGAGGTTTCGGAATCAATGCGAAAGAAACGACCGCACCAAGCACACGGTAGATTGTATCCTGGGCTTCCTCCAGTTTCTGCTGCAGGATGTCTGAAATGTTTATTGGTGTGCTTTCCTCTTTTGATTGCACCAAAATTGCTGCCAAGCCTCTTTCCACTTTAAAGGATTCAACAAAACAGGAGTCTCCCAATATTTCAGTCAATATATTCTCAACAGCAAATTGCAGCAAAGGTTCATCCTTTGGCTCGAAATATTTGTCCCAGTGATCGATTCGAAATAAAATGCCGGATGCGATCGGTTGTTCTGCATGAAGCGGAATCGAAAACTCCTCGAATTTCTCTTTCAGCAGCTCGATATCCGGTTTTATTGTTTTTTCAAACAGCTTATTAAAAAATTCATCTTTCAAGAAATGCATCGATTTCAGTGCCTGCTGCTTTGCTTTCTGAAGAGCAAGCATGGTGTCATATTCTTTTTCCAGTTCATGGATCACTTTTTTAATGGATGAGACCACCCCTTCATCCTCGATGGGTTTCAATAAATAGTCACTTGCCCCGAACTTTATGGCCTGCCGTGCATATTCAAAATCAGAATACCCGGAAAGAAAAATGATTTTGCAGGTGGACGATTTCTGCTTAATGATATCGACCATCTGCAGCCCGTTTATTTTCGGCATGCGGATATCCGCCAGGACAATATCAAACACAGACTCTTCGAAGTAAGCCAGCGCTTCTGTTGCAGAATAAGCCAGTTTGATCTCTTTAAACGGCAGATCCGATGCGCCAAGCATGGCAGCCAGTCCTTCCACAATAACCGGTTCATCATCGACAATCAGCAATCGATACATATTATGCAGCTCCTCCTCTTGTTTTGGTTTCCCATTGTATTGGACAGAATGTCAGCATGGAATAATAAAAGAAACTTTCAAGCCGCCGCCTTCACGTGCTTCGATGACAAGTCCGCTTTGATTTTTAAAGTTGCTGCACAGTCTGTAATGTACATTCCACAAACCGCAATGCTCTGAGTCAGGGTCCGTGCAATTCAAATTGTCTCTCAGCTCCTGCATTGCCGCCTCAGGTATTCCGATCCCGTTGTCAAGAACTTCGATATGCGCATTGTTATCAACCATTCGGACATTGATTTCTACGTTTACAGGACCTTCAATATTGTCAAATCCATGCAGGATTGAGTTTTCAACCAGGGTCTGTATCGTCAGTCCCGGAATTAAAACGGAATCCGTTCCTTCGTCTTTTTGGATAGAAAAAAACAATTTTGTCGGGAACCGGATTTTTTGGATATTCAGGTAGGTGATTGTAAATCGCAATTCATCTTCCAGCGGGATCAGGTCTTGCGCCTGCTGTGTCACAAACCGGAAATAATCCCCGAGATATTTGCATAGATTGGCGACATTTTCGTTCTCCCCGTCTTTGGCCATCCGATATCCGATATAAAAACAGTTAAAAAGAAAATGGGGGTTGATCTGTGACTGAAGCTGCCGCAGCTGGGACTGCTGCAGCTGGATTTTTTTCTCAAGCACCTCTTCGATCAGCGTCCGCAGCTGGAAAGCCATTTTGTTAAACTGTTTATAGACATATCCGAATTCATCTCCTTGTTTGCGATCAAAATTGATATTCAGATTTCCCTTTTCAATTTCTCCCATATAATGCACCAGCGTGTTCAACGGTCTTTGAATCTGCCTGAATATCACGATGGAAAAAGCCGAAATGAACAGAATCGAGCAGACAACAAATATCCAGAACAGCCGGTTAAGCATATAGACAGATGCCAGTATTTCTTTCTCTTTCACATAGGAAATCAGCGAAAACACGCCGTCTGCCGATGAATTGGTCTGAACCAGGTATCGTTCCCCGTCAATGGTCACCACATTGATGGCGGATAAAGCGGTTTTATCAATCATTGAATTGTATATACTTTTATTTACGATCGTCGAAGACCCGTTCCCGACGAGGCTTCTTGTCTCATTCTCCACCAGAAAAACGTTCAGGGCGGAATCCGACTGCAAAGTTTTCAATCCATCCAGAATCCGGTTTTGATTGATGTCCACTCCAAGAATGTACTCCACCTGGTTGTTTACCGAATAGACATCCGGGAAAACGATGGTATAAGTCAATCCGCCATTTTCAGCAAATCGCTCAAGCCGTGTTTTTGATTTTTGAATTCTTTCAACGACTTTTTTTCCCTTCTCATCCATATTCGAGCTTCTTTTTAATAAAGACAGCTGTTGCCCGTTTCGAGGAAACAGAATAAACACATCATCCACATAGCTACTTGAATAATAGATGATATTCATTTTCGTCAGAATGCCATTTTCACTTTGGACTTTTTCATAACTGATCTTCTCATCCTGAAGCAGAATATAATCCGGAATATCTGGATCGTTGTTCAACGCAACCAGCATCTGGCTCACACTTTGCAATTCCTTGTCAAGATACCGCATGAAAAAAAACATCTTTTCTT
>CAZJXH010000244.1:0-5714 GCA_964549475.1 uncultured Oscillospiraceae bacterium | reverse complement strand
AAATCTATATCAACCCAACGGGACGATTGGTTGTGGGCGGGCCGAAAGGGGATTCCGGCTTGACCGGCCGAAAAATCATTGTAGACACCTATGGCGGTTATGCAAGACACGGAGGAGGCGCTTTTTCCGGCAAGGATCCGACTAAAGTAGATCGTTCCGCAGCCTATGCGGCAAGATACGTTGCAAAAAACATTGTCGCAGCCGGACTGGCCAAAGAGTGCGAGGTACAGGTCGCCTATGCGATAGGAATGGCAAAACCGGTATCGATCATGGTGGACACTTTTGAAACCGGCATCATTCCCGATGAGAAAATAGCAGAAATCATTCATAAAGTATTTGACCTAAGGCCGGGAGCCATCATTCATCTATTGAATCTGCGTTCGCCGATTTACCGTCAAATAGCGGCATATGGACATTTTGGCCGCAAAGACCTGGATCTTCCTTGGGAAAAAACTGATAAGATACAAGAAATAAAGAAATATGCAGGAATTTGATGCTATAAAAATAATTTTGCCGGGCACGGTAGAAAGCATTATCTATCGGAACGAAAAAAATGGATACACTGTTTGTGAGATGCAAGGGGAGACGGATGACTTTATTGCAGTTGGTCTGATGCCATATATACAGGAAGGCGAAGAACTTGAACTGAGTGGCAGTTTCATCGTCCATCCGGATTATGGCCCGCAATTCCAGATAGACGAGTACATCAGGAAATCTTTTACAACAAAAGATGCCATCGAACGGTATCTTGCATCAGGGATTATGAAAGGGGTCGGTCCGAAACTTGCAAAGAAAATTGTAGCCCGGTTTGGACTGGAAGCCCTCGAAATCATTAAAAACGAACCCGATAAATTGACTGCGATCAAAGGTATCCGGCATGAAAAAGCATTGGAGTATTCTTTGGCTTTAATTAAAAAAGAAAGCTTCCAAGAATTGACTTTGTTTTTGGCATCCTTTGATATTCGACAATCCACTTGCATCCTGATCGAAAAACAATTCGGGGAAACCGCTCTTTTTAAAATAAAAGAGAATCCGTACTGTCTGCTGCAAGTCGGTCTGGGAATCAACTTCCAAAAAGCGGATCAAATTGCCGCTTCTCTGGGATGGGACCCTTCCTCTGTTGTAAGAATACAAAGTGCGATGGTTTCTATCCTGTTTTTCGCTCTTTATAGCGGGCATACCTATCTACCTCTGGATACCCTTCTAAACGAAACATCCAGGCTGATTGAGAAACAAATTCATAAAACCGATTCCACCTTTGATTTGTTGATGACGGAAGATCGGATTGTTTACATCGAAAAAGACAGGATAGTCGCATTGAAATTGGCTTATCAAACAGAAAAAGCAATATCCAAGGCGATTCTTTCCCGCATTTCAACCGGTAGTACACAAGACGCGAACCCTGTTGACCAAGTAAATACCATGAAGAATGAAAATGGAATGAAAGACATAAGATCATTCAAAGTCTCCACGGACTTGCTGCGAGAAAATGTTAAAAACTTATGCGACCAGCAGCCGATTGCTTTTGATGACTATCAGGTAGAATCCATATGCCAGTGTCTGGCCAATCCGGTATCCATTATCACAGGCGGTCCGGGGACTGGGAAAACAACCCTGGTTACCATCCTGTGCCAGTATATAGAAAAGAACTCCAAAAAGGTTGCACTGGCCGCTCCTACCGGGCGGGCGGCGAAAAAAATGCAGGAAGCGACGAAAAGTGATGCCAAGACAATCCATCGATTGCTGGAATTGCAGTATCGGAACGATATTGATGATTTCAATCTGATTTTTGCGAGAAATCAAGATCATCCAATTGAAGCGGATCTGATTATTATTGATGAGACATCCATGCTGGATATTTTTTTGATGAACCATCTGTTAAATGCCGTCCCACCCGATTGCATTGTTGTTTTTATCGGGGACGAAAACCAATTGCCGGCCGTCGGCGCAGGGAATGTTCTGAAAGATATGATTGCATCAAAAAAAGTGCCCGTTGTGGAGCTGAAAAAAGTGTACCGGCAGGAAACCGGGAGCTTGATTGTCCAAAACTCCTATTCCATCCTCAAAGGCCAGTATCCGGGATTTGACCAGACATTCGACAGCGAATTCATGTTCATATCAAAGGAGAGTGATCCGGAGAAAGCCCAGTCAGTGGTATCTCTTTGCACGAATATCCTGAAACAGCAATACTGTCTTGATCCGATCCGAGATGTCCAAATACTGACTCCTACAAGAAAAGGCATCTGCGGAACAAAGGATCTGAATCAGATTCTTCAAAAGGCATTGAATCCAACGCTTCCCCAACAAGCAGGAAAAAAGCAGAGCGTTCTATTTCCTTTTAATGCCAAGGACAAAGTGATGCAGACAAAGAATAATTATGAGACAAAATGGGCATCGGTCAAGGATTCTGCTTCAACCGGCAATGGCATCTTCAATGGAGACATGGGCACGGTTCTTTCCATCGATCCGGATGGCGAAACAGCAATGGTTCTTTTTGATGAAGAGCGACTGGTTGAATACAATCGCGAAAATATCGAGGATCTCGAACTGGCTTATGCGATCACAGTCCATAAAAGCCAAGGAAGCGAATATAGAACAGTGATTCTGATCCTGCCCGATGCTCCAAATATTTTAATGACAAGAAATTTATTATATACAGCAGTATCCCGTGCGAAAGAAAAACTTTTTCTCGTGACAGAAAAGAGAATTTTACAGAAAATGATCGCAAATGCAAGCATCGCGAAACGGAACACCCTGCTTGAACGTTTTCTTCAGTGAGAAAAACAACTAAAATAAGGACATAAGAATGGATAATAAGTATAATGATAGCAATCAGCGTCTTTCTGCTGTGAAAAACATATTATCTACGATAAAGAATGCATTCTCTATTTTAATGAAACCATTTCAACAGCCGCTGGTTAAGCAGGGAGCAAACTGCTTATCATCGCTTCTTTTTCCTTCGATCTGCTCTTTCTGTGATCAAAAAACAACCCGAAAGCAGCCGATTGAAGGCGTCTGCCTTACCTGTACGGCACAAATTCCATTCCGTCCGGCGTCAAAAACACGGGTGAAGTGTCTTGAACAGCGGAATAGCGAGGATATCACCCGGGTTTTCAAAGAGAATATCGATGTGATCATTGTATGCAATTACGAGAAAATGATTCGTAAAGCTCTGGTATCCATGAAATTCTACGAGGCTGCCTATATGAAGCATGCGTTTGGAAGTATGATTTGTCATGCGGTTTCATCCCGGAACGACCGGTTTGACGGAATCATTCCGATTCCGCTTCATGCAGGGCGATTGATGGAAAGAGGGTATAACCAGGCAGAACTGATCGCACAAAAAGCATCGGAATTGATGAAAATCCCGATGCTGGAGGATTGTCTGTATCGAGAAAAAAAGACAAAGAGACAAAGCGAGATGGAACATTATTCGGATCGATTGCAAAACGTTTCCGATGCATTTATCTGCACGCACCCTGAAAAATTGATCGGGAAAAAGATCTTATTGCTGGATGACATATTGACATCGGGAGAGACGATGATTTCGGCAGCAAATGCGATACGGAAATCGATGGAAAAGTACAAAAAAGAATCCGGAAATGATTCTATTCACTATGAAATCACCGGAATCGCACTGGCATCAAGCCGTAAGTAATATGGCACCAATGCGTGTATTCCGCGTACATAACTAAAAACATTATACCACAGATGCCTTTATTAAAATAGAGGTTGATTTAAATGGAATTATGGGTATAATGGGGATACCTGAAATGTTCGTTAGCTCTTTTAATTGAACCTACAGACTTTAAATGGGAGCCCGGAGTCGAAGTGGATACGACCCTTTTAGCTTTACGCTATGCCGGGTAAGAGACCACCGCAGGGCACCCCCCTTGCACTTGCAGGGTGTCAATTGATCGGGCGACGGCATTTTGGGATTTTTTATTTTTCAAGCAAGAACGTCGCTTCCATATCCGCAACCGACAAAGCAAAGGCCAGTGGAAACTGCTTGAACGCATCACTCACAAGCTTTACTTCATCGGTGCTTGTGAATCCCATATGATATCGGATCGCAAAAGCTTCTTCATGCGTCAGACGCATGAAGTTGTTGATCATATATACGGATTTCTCTCCATGGCCATAAGGGAACCGGTCCTGGTACTCATATGTCGGAACACTTTGCCATACCCCGTTTTCGTCTTTGACGTTCCTTTTTCCTGTTTTGTAAATATTGATTTTGCAAAAATCATGCAACAAAGCCACGATTGTAATGGTTTCATCCGAGAAAGCCAGGTTATAGGTATCTTTTACGCGCGAACGCTCCAAATAATCTTTTAGGCATTCGTAGACATTCAGACTATGCTCCACAAGGCCTCCTTCATAGGAACCGTGAAACCGCGTACTGGCTGGTGCTGTGAAAAAATCGCAGGAAGCGGATTGAAGATAGGTTAATAAACGGTCCGCTCCTTCCCGAGTGATTGTTTTAGTGAAAATCGAAATGAACTCTTCCCGCTTTGTCATATAATGAACTTCCTTTCAAGGCTGGTGCATAATAATATTGGGTTTTCTACAGTATAAATCATAACACCGAAAAATGCTAGTTTGGAATGGTCATTGCAGAAGATTTCTGAAGATTAGACCAATGCAAATTCCGAGCAATTACATAGGATTTTCTTGATTTTTTAAAAATTGTAACATCTGTGTTTTATCTCAACGTATTATCTGTTATAATTTCAATATTAGCAATTTTCACAGGGGGACCGTATGGGATTAATTAAAGATGCAAAATCGATCGCAAAGAGAGATCCGGCGGCACGTGGCGCGTTGGGAGTCGCTTTACTGTACCCGGGATTTCATGCGCTGATTTATTTTCGTATCTCGCATTTTTTTTATAGACTGCATTTATTTTTCCTGGCCCGGATGATATCGCAAACCGGCCGATTTTTCACAGGAATCGAAATCCATCCCGGAGCAAAAATCGGGAGCGGGTTGTTTATTGATCATGGAATGAGTGTTGTCATTGGAGAAACAGCGGAAATCGGCGATAACTGCACATTGTACCACGGTTGCACATTGGGCGGGACCGGCAAGGACAAAGGGAAAAGGCATCCGACATTGGGAAACAACGTTCTGGTTGGCGCGGGCGCTAAGATCCTCGGACCGTTTCGGGTCGGAGACAATGCAATGATCGGAGCGAATGCAGTCGTATTGAATGAAGTACCGGATGGGGCGACGGTTGTCGGTGTTCCCGGACATGTGATCATGAAAAAAACAACAGATCACGGAATCCGGTCGATGGACCTGGATCAGACGAATACGCCCGATCCTGTGTCGATTGAACTGTGTAAAGTCTTGCACCGCCTGTCAAAAATAGAGAAAGAACTCCGCTTGACCAGGCAGGAGAGCGGCCTTTTTTCTTCCGAATCCGATTTTACAGAAAATCCCCCATCAAAAATCTGCAGCGAGGATGTTCTTCTTAAGATCAATCAACAAAGTGATTCTTCAAACAAAAAAGAGAAATAGAACATGCATTTTGAGAATAAATAATAGGTAATAAATGACAAACAATAAATGACAAACAACAAATGACAAACAACAAATGACAAACAACAAACAACAAACGACAAACAACAAACGACAAACAACAAACGACAAACAACAAACGACAAACAACAAATAATAAATCACAAATGATAAAATAAGAAATAGAAAAT
>CAZJXH010000243.1:0-5719 GCA_964549475.1 uncultured Oscillospiraceae bacterium | reverse complement strand
AGGGACGAAACAATTTCACTCCGGCTGCTTTTCGCATTTAGAAGCTTGTTTTGATACATTGTGTTTTCGGCATCTTTAATAATATTTGCGAGGTGTTTTTTACTACCCTCTTTTGTAGAGCATCCAAGCTCCACACTTAATTTTATGGATCCGATTTCTACTTTTCCTGACATGCTCTTAATCTGTTTACATGTTTTATCTGCAATAGACTTCGTTGTTCTGGGGAGTAAAACAATAAATTCATCCCCTCCCCATCTGGCTGCGATGCATTTTTTCCGCAAACATGCATTCAGAGTAACGGCGAATTGTTTTAAAATCTCATCCCCGCATTCATCCCCCAAAGCATCATTGGCAATTTTCAAACCGTTGATATCTGCAATGATAATGGATATGGGATATTGGTTTGCATTATCAAGGCGTTTCATCTCCTCCATAAAGAAAGCCCGGTTGTACAAGCCGGTCAGTTTGTCATGATACCCGATGAAAAACAAGTCCGCTTCCTTTTGCTTGCGTTCGGTAATATCCCTTATAAAACAAAATACCCATTTCCCGTTTTCCGCATTATTTGCACTGACCTCAACATCAATATGCTTTCCATCCTTGCATATGCACCGGGTTTCAAAGCAGGTATGTCCCAACGTTTTTAAATTTTTAACAATTTTAAGATAATCTTTATGATTTTTAGGCCGGGAAATATCGAAAATTTTCTTTTTGACAAGCTCCTCTCTGTCAAATCCCACGATTGCCAGAAAGGAAGCATTGGTTTCTATAATATTTCCATTGCTGTCGAGTATGATAAATCCGTCAATACTCGTTGAAATAATCGTAAAGTATTTTTCTATACTTTCCCGCAAAATCAATTCGATCTGTTTCTGGCTTGTCTTGTCATCATAAATAGCAGCCACTTGTCCGGAATCAAGCTTTATTACATCGTTCTCCCTCCAGCCGACGATTCGTTCATCGTTGTATTTCTTCGTGTCAATATGTTCCGGAATCCCGGATTGCCAGACTTTAAAAATTACATCAAAAATGCCATATTGCCTGACACCAGGGAAAACATCGGTGATTTTCCTGCCGACTATTTCTCTCTTGATAACTTTTTCAATGGATTCTGCAATTTTATTGATATCAACTATCAATAAATCGGAACCATCCTCTGTAGGCTGATAAATCACTACAGCACGGTTTATACCCCTTAATACAGCATTTCCCTTGATAATTGATTTTGTCGAAACGGATCTGTTCATTTTCGGTAAACCCCATTTCTCAAGAAATTAACTTTAATTTTACATCTTGTTAAGATTAATATCAATTACTAATTATGATTGTCAGGGCAATCACTTACGAGAAGAACCATCCCATGTCCAACAAAGATTACAATTTATAAATAAAAGCGTATAATTAGAATATTGAATGCCTATTTTTACACTAGAATCATTTCGGTCAATGAAATCACTTGCTTATTTCTTCAAGAACATCATTGCAAACACCATCGTTCGATTCATTCACAGACCAATACTCGAATTGATTAAAACAGAAAATCATATACCATTATTTGTGCAAAGCCTTTTCATGATACAGAAAGGAGAAGATGGAAGATGAGCTGTCAGAATCAAGAACCGATAACCTATGATATAAGAAATTTTACCATCCGCGAGGTGACGGAATGCGGCAGAGCGTTACGGACGATGGGAGCGGGCGCTGCAAGTATGGAAGCAGCGGCAGGCAGGATTGTGAGATACTTATACGATACGTTGATTGATGGACAGACCGGGGAGCGTGCCTGTTCCCTGATCCGCTTTTTCAAGACCCAGACTTATGAAGGCCTTGATGATGCGCTTAAAGCGTTTGCTTTAAGTATGCTTAAGGAGAATACATTTTTCCCGGGAATGAAATGCCTGACTCTTTTAGGAACTGCTGGAGAAAATGAGGAATGGAACCAGAGAGGCGCATCAAAGGGACACAGGGCGATTCCTCTGCCAAGCGAGGAGGTCGTGCACCAGATTCCCATGATGCGAAATCTGATCAAACAACTGGGGCTGAGTGTGAATTCTGTTGTGAAGCCGGATCCGGCTCTTCTGCTGGATATGGATCAGAAGACGTATGGCGTGTTTTTTGTTCCAAAAGCACTCGGGAGCCCCTATATCCCAGCCCAGAAAGAATTTGTCATTCCGTATAAAATAAAGTCCGTCATGGGATTTGGCGGAATGCTTCCCTCCTTGGATATGTTTGTGATTATCATGTTTCTCAAGATTCCTGTTTCCAGAGAAACAGCCGATCTTTTCAAGAATTTGTCGTTGAATATCAAACTGGCGGTATTACCCTTTGAAAATCAAGTATTTGCCCACTCCGGGAAGAGTGAGGATCAAGAGAGCGGAAGGAGTCTGGAAATATGAAGAATAATCAAACTGCAGCTGTTGAGAATCAGCTTCTTCAATCTCAGATAACAGCGCTGGAACAAATGATTGATGTGTATGAGACAAGCGTAATGGGAAAAACCGATGAACTTTATAAAGAAATTACCAGACGCAAAAAAATCGAAGAAGATCTGCGTCAATCCGAAGAACGATATCGAACCATAATAGACGAGATGGAGGAATGGTATTTTGAAACAGATTTAGCGGGTGACATTACTTTTTTTAATGATAATTTTATCAATGCCTTGGGATATTCTCAAAAAGAACTGAAAGGCTTGAATTTTCATGATTTAATTGAAAAAGAAAATTCAATTTCAATTTCCAGGCTATTCCATCGTGTTCAGAAAACAGGGGAATCCATTAAGAATGTTCCTTATGAATTTCTCCATACTGACGGTACAATAACCTCTGTCGAGTTCTCCATTTTCCCCAAAAGGGACAAGGCTGGCCATATAATCGGGTTTCGCGGGGTTGGACATGACATCACAAAACGCAGATATGATGAAGGCCGAATTCAATACCTCGCCACACATGATAGTTTAACAGGTCTGCCCAATCGACTGATGTTCAGTCAAATACTGAATCGCTCCATCCAATCTGCACGGCATAATAATCAGCAATTGGCAGTCTTTTTCGTTGATCTTGATCGTTTTAAGATCATCAATGACACGAAGGGACATGATGCCGGAGACCAGCTGCTGCAAGAAATTGCGCTGCGATTTAAACAGGCATTATGTGCAACCGATGTTGTCAGTCGGCAGGGCGGCGATGAATTTATAATATTGATCCATGAGATGGCCGAATTGAGCGACATCGAAGCGGTGGCTCACAAGATTCTTGCCAGTACTTACAAACCGATGACTTTGCTTGGCGAGGAATGCCGTATAACCGCCAGTATCGGCGTCAGTATGTATCCTAAAGATGGAGAGGATGAACAATCCCTCATAAAAAATGCCGATACAGCGATGTATCACGCGAAAGAAGAAGGCAAGAACAACTACCAGTTCTATTCCGAAGATATTCAATTGCAGTCGACAGCACGGTTGGATATCGAAAGAAATCTGCGTCTTGCGCTGGAACGAAATGAACTCTCTTTACATTATCAAGCAAAAGTTGATTTCAAAACAGATGCGATTACCGGGGTAGAAGCGCTTCTTCGCTGGAATAATCCGTATCTGGGGTCTGTGACCCCTACACAATTTATTCCAGTGGCGGAAGAAACCGGATTAATAATACCAATAGGGAAGTGGGTGATAAGGACTGCGTGCGCTCAAAACGTCGCATGGCAGAAGCAAGGCCTTCCTGCGGTTTGCATGGCAGTGAATTTGTCCTTGAAACAGCTTACAGATGACAATTTGTTAAATGATATTAAAGACGCCCTGAATGATTCCGGCATGGCGCCCAATTTATTGGAATTGGAAATCACAGAAAGCATGATGATGCGCGACCCCATACAAATGATCGCTTTATTAGGTGAAATTAAAGATATGGGTGTACGGATGGCTATTGATGATTTTGGCACAGGGTACTCCTCTCTTGCCCAGATTAAAAACTTCCCGGTCAATACAATCAAGATTGACCGGTCTTTCATCCATAACATACCGAAAGAAATGGAAGATAAGATGATTACCAAGGCTATTATTGAAATCGGCAAAACGTTATGCCTGACAGTTGTGGCTGAAGGGGTGGAAAACATAGAGCAGATGAATTTTATTAAAGAACAATCCTGTGATGAAATGCAGGGATTTTACTTCAGTAAACCGATTGTACCAGAACAGTTTGCCGACCTGCTTGCGCACCATGTCCCCGCTCCATAAACGATATTGTTGAAAACAATTTCACTGGAATACTTCAATTGAAAAGAAGCTTTCTTGCTGATTTTCATGGAGTGTGATTTCCATCTGATTTGACAGTACGACCACTCAACACTATAATTGAATCAGTAAATAAGGCGGAATGGGCTTGCAAAATTTGAAATCATCCGTATGACGAGTCATCATCGAGAGGATTGAAAGTAAAAAATGAAAAATAAAAATATTCAAATCGAAGTAATTACGACAGACATCGGAGATCTGGCAATGATGGGATTTGGATCAATTGACAACTGCCGAAGTGTTTATACCTGCCTGACGGAAAATTATCAGCATGTAAAATTAAGCATCATCCATTCGGAATCTGACTTGGAAAACCTTGTATCAAGAAAACCGGACCTGGTCTTTGCGGGAATCAAGTATGTTGTTTTCACCAACGATGAGATCACTAAATGCATGAAAGAAAAAATATGGATTTCGGAGTATTTGGATACCCATGGCATTCACTATACCGGTTCGGATAAAAATGCCATTGAATTGGATTTTGATAAAAGAAAGGCAAAAGAAAAAATGATCCATTCCGGGATTGATACAGCGGCATATTTTATATCCACTCCCGAAATGTATAAATGCGAAAAAGACCTTCCCGTGAAATTTCCGCTTTTTATCAAGCCACTATATGAAAGCGACAGCAAGGGGGTTGATCAAGACTCCCTTGTCTTTGATTTTGCCGGTTTTCAAAAGAAGGTCCATCGCATTTATTCCGAATTCAAGCAGCCGGCAATTGTCGAGTCGTTCCTTGCCGGGAGAGAGTTTACGGCGGCGATCCTGGGGGTGGATTCATCCGGTGAACCCCTTGTCATGCCGGTTGAAATTGTGATTGATCCGGAAATTCAGACGGACATTGTTCTCCAATATGCTACAAAAAAGGCAAACCAGGAAACATTAGTCCCTATTATTGAGAAAGATATTCATCAGCGTGTTTCAATGCTTGCCAAAAGAGCATTTACTGCACTGGGCGCTCGGGACTTCGGCAGAATTGACATTAAGATGGATGACAAAGGCAGGCCATTTTTTCTGGAAGCGAATTTATTGCCCGGGATGAATGTGGAAAACAGTTATTTTCCTCAAGCCTGCTTCATCAATCATCAAATCACTTATCCGCAGGTCGTTCATCGCATTGCAGAAATGGCCATGAATCGGCCGTTTGGGGGATCCTGATTTCGTTCGATTCCATTTCGTGAATATTCCAACTGCTGTTATTCAGGGCATATATGATTGATAGGTGTAAAATAATGATTATCTAGCGAACGATCGGATCAGCTTCATTTTACCATTCAAAGAAGGAGGAACGAAATGGAAACACAGGAAATGACCAGAGAACAGCTAGTGGCGCAGATTGACGATTTGACGAAACAGATCGATGGACTCAAGCAGATGAATACGGATTATAAAAAGGAAGAAACCGACTTCTGGGTGTCCGATGAGAAA
>CAZJXH010000242.1:0-5754 GCA_964549475.1 uncultured Oscillospiraceae bacterium | reverse complement strand
AGCAATTTTCAGAATCTATTTAAACACAGAACATGTTAATAACGAAAAATCAGAAAGGCAGGTACAAACCTGCCTTTCTGATTTTACTTCGATATTACGATATCACGACGGATTCACTCCAATGGCATATCGATTGATTTTATAGCAATCCGTTCCGCTTTTTCATCTGGGCGACCACTTTCAATGGCAGGCCGAAACAGTTGATAAATCCGCCGGCGTCTTTCTGGTCGTACACTTCGTCTTCGGAGAATGTCGAAAGCGCTTCTTCGTAGAGGGAGAACGGGGAGGTGGCGCCTGCCGGCATGCAGTTGCCCTTATAGAGCTTCAGACGTACTTTTCCGCTGACGGTCTTCTGGGTTTCATCGACAAAAGCGGACAGAGCCTCGCGCAGAGGATGGAACCATTGTCCAAAATAAACCAGTTCTGCAAAACGCTGTGCGACCAGGTCCTTATAATGCAATGTATCCCGGTCGATGCACAGGAGTTCCAGTTCGCGGTGGGCGTAATAAAGCACGGTTCCGCCCGGTGTCTCATATACACCGCGGGATTTCATCCCGACCAGACGGTTTTCGACCATGTCGATAATGCCGACGCCGTTCGCTCCGGCTACTTTGTTCAAATATTCCAGCATAGCGACCGGACCGGTCACTTTCCCGTCCACACGGACCGGAATGCCCTTTTCAAATTCGATTTCCACATACGTCGCTTTGTCCGGCGCTTTCTCCGGGGAGACCATAAGCTTGAGAATCTTGTCATACTGGGGTTCGTTGGCGGGACTTTCGAGATCCATGCCCTCGTGGCTCAAGTGCCAGATATTCTGATCCATGGAATAATTATCTTTTTTTGTTACTGGAACAGGAATGCCGCGCTCGTTGGCATAATCAATTTCTTCATCTCTGGATTTGATGTCCCAGATTCTCCAAGGAGCGATGATCTTCAGTTCGGGAGCAAGTGCTTTCACGGTCAGCTCAAAACGGACCTGGTCGTTTCCTTTTCCGGTACAGCCATGGCAGATGGCCGTGCATCCCTCCCGCTTGGCAATTTCAACCATGCGCTTGGCAATAATGGGACGGGCGAAAGAGGTTCCAAGCAGGTATTTGTTTTCATAAACAGCATTGGCTTTCAATGTTGGGTAGATATAGTCCGTAATGAATTCTTCGGTGATGTCTTCTACAAAAATCTTGCTTGCACCGCATTTCAATGCTTTCTCTTCCAAAAATTTACGGTCGACGCCGATTCCAACCTCGCCGGCCATGGCAATCACTTCACAATTGTAATGCTCCAATAGCCAGGGAATGATAATGGAGGTGTCAAGACCTCCTGAATAAGCGAGCAGGATCTTTTCTTTTTTTTGATTGTTTTCCACGTGTATTTCCTCCTGTTGGTTTCAACCGCATTATTTCTTTTAAAATAAATCCGGTTATGTATAAATATTCATTATTTATGCATATATTGCTTTGATTTATGCACAAAAGTATATCACCAACTTTTCATACTGTCAAAGGGAATCTATTGTGGTATAATAACAAAATGCAACTTTGAAAACACTTGAAAGGACAGTAATATGGCATATCCACCATTGGATTCGAATGTAGGGAGAAAAATAATCATCAATCATCGGATGTGGGACATTCATGACCCGGATGCGATAAAAATGACGCTTCCCAGCGAAGAAACGAAGTATTATGAGGTGCTGCGCTGCATAGACGGGATTCCGATTTTTCTGGAAGATCATCTGGACCGGCTGCAGGCATCCATTCAGAAAACGGTTGTTTTCGACCGTGAACTGTTAGAAAATGAAATCAGTCAGCTGATCGAACAGGACGGAATCATCAATGGAAATATCAAAATTGTACTGACACAGACCGTTCAGCTTCTTTACTCAAGCTCATTCTATTACCCGTCCGGAGAAGAGTACCGTTCCGGAGTCCGGGTTGGCCTGCTCCAATGGAAAAGGGAGGACCCAAATGTAAAAGTGGTCCGGGAAGATTACAAAAAAGCCATCAGTTATAAGCTAGAGCAAAAAGGCATCTATGGATCTTACTTTGAAACACTTCTGATCGATACGGACGGATTCATTACAGAAGGGAGCCGGTCCAACGCTTTTTTTGTGAAAGGATCCCAGGTCTTTACTGCGCCGGATGAGGATATTCTGAAAGGAATCACACGGAAATATGTATTGAAAGCGATACAAGCTGCCGGAGCGACACTGGTGTCAAAAAAGATATCCGCGCAAAAAATCGAGACCCTGAAAGAGGATGGCGCCGCTTTTTTATCAGGAACGTCGATCGGTGTCCTGCCCATTTGCGCAATCGAAGAGACGCAGATTTCCTCTTCCTCGAATAAGATGATTTGCCGAATTATGAAAGAATATGACAATATCATACAGAATTATTTAATAATTCACAAAAAGCAAGAAGAATAAATGGCAATGTGCTATACTACGATTCAAACGACAATTCCCGATCTATTTTGATTATCCATTTTTCATGGTTCTTTGAAACGGGATTCGAATAAAATTTGTAAATTTTCACAAAGCATGGATGCTTGATTTACAGTCGGGAGAAGTATTAAAATTAAAATTGTCCGACGTGCCCAAACATGCCGGACAGTAAAATGAGACGCTGAATAAAACAGCATGTTGACTAAACAATAAGTTTATGAATAATACAAGTATACAGGAGGACAAAAACACTATGGCAAATGAAAAAGGGAATGTATCGGTAAGCACAGAGAATATTTTTCCAATTATCCGAAAATGGCTTTATTCCGACCGTGATATTTTTCTGAGGGAGCTGGTATCCAACTCGACTGACGCGATTTCAAAACTGAAGAAACTGATCGATCTCGGGGAGACTACAGTCGGACAGGACCAGGAGCTCAAGGTTTCAGTCATTCTCGACAAAGAAAATAAAAAACTGATTGTCGAAGACAATGGAATCGGAATGACCGATGAGGAGATTAAAAAGTACATCAACCAGATCGCATTCTCCGGCGCAGTGGATTTTGTCGAGAAATATAAAGACAAAACCGCCGAAACTGCAGGAATCATCGGACATTTCGGACTTGGCTTCTATTCTGCATTCATGGTTGCGGACAAAGTGCGAATTGATTCTCTTTCTTTCCAGCCCGGCAGCGTTGCCGCTTCCTGGGAGAGTGCGGATGGAATGTCCTATGAGATGGGCGATTCCGATAAAACAACCCGCGGAACGACGATCACCATTGATTTGTCAGAAGATGGACATGAGTTCATTGACGCATCGAAATGCCGTGAAATTTTGAATAAATATTGCGCTTTCATGCCATTCCCGATTTTCTTCATGGATTTGAAGGAAGAAGAAGAGAAAGAGAAACGAAATAAAGAAAAGATCATCGAAAACGCAAAGAAACGATTAGAGAAGCAAGCTGAAAAAGAAAAGAAACGGGCAGAGAAAAAGGCAGAAAAAGACGCTGCAAAAGAAGCTACAAAAGAAGCTGCAAAAAATGCCGCAAAAGACGAGGCGGAAACAGCCGAAGAGGAAGAGGCCGATGAGCCGGAATATGATTTTGACGATTCCGAACCGCAAGGTCCCACCCAGATCAACGACGTACATCCTTTATGGCTCAAAAATCCAAAAGATTGTACTGACGAAGAGTATAAGGCGTTTTACCGGAAAGCGTTCGCCGATTACCGCGAGCCTTTGTTCTGGATTCATTTGAACATGGACTATCCTTTCAACCTGAAGGGGATTCTCTACTTTCCACAGACGGATAATACCTATGAGTCCTTGGAAGGCCGGATCAAATTATTCTACAATCAGGTCTTTGTTGCTGATAATATCAAAGAAGTCATCCCGGACTTTCTTTTCCTGCTGAAAGGCTGCATCGACTGTCCGGATCTTCCTCTGAATGTCTCCCGCAGCTTCCTTCAAAACGACGGTTACGTCCAGAAGCTCTCCACCCATATCATTAAGAAGGTAGCAGACAAGCTGACGAACCTCTTTGAAACATCGAGAGAATCGTATGACAAATACTGGTCGGATATCGGCGTTTTTGTGAAATACGGCTGCATGAGAGAAGAAAAATTCTTTGACAAGGTCAAGGATGTCATCCTGGTCAAGACGGTTGACGGGGAGATGAAGGCGCTGAAAGACCTGGGCGAGAAAATCTATTACACCAGTGATGAGAAGAAACAGGTCGCCTATGTCGAACTGGCAAAAAGCAAAGGAAAAACCGTTGTGATCATGGACCATGAACTGGACAACAATTTCATGTCTTTCATGGAGTATAAGAATAATAAAATCAAGTTTGTAAGAATCGATGCGGAGATCGAAGGCGAAGAAGGTCCGGCGGAGCGAAAAGAAGCGATTGTCAAGCTATTCCGTGCAGCCACCGGGGACGAAAAGCTCGAGGTCCAGGCCAAATCCTTCGGTGCGGATGCGCTGGCTGCAGTTCTTTCTGAAACGGAAGAATCCCGCAGAATGCAGGAAATGCAGAAGATGTATATGAAACAACTGGGAGGCGATGCAAAAATGGATATCGCATCCATGTTCCCGGTGACACAGATCCTGGTTGTCAATTCAGACAGTCCCCTTGTCGGCAAATTATCCGCCTTGTTCGAACTCCCCGGCAAGGAAGAACAAGTGAAAGAGCTGGCGCTTTATATTTATGAACTGGCGAAGTTAAGCCACGGATCCCTGGATGCCCAGGGAATGTCCGCTTTTCTGGCCCGGAGCACCAAGATCATGTCCATGATGGCGGAGAAACTGGGCTGATCCTTTCCCGGCACACTGGCATAAAAGATTTTGCAAAAGGCATAAATGGATTCATTCCGTTTATGCCTTTTTTATCGAGCGGCAGGACAATCGTTTACAAAAAGAAATGGATTAGTGAAATATGGGGACGGTTCTTATATTTCATAAACGGAATAAAGTAAAATGAAATATAAGAACCGTCCCCATATTTCACATGTTTCACTAGAAGAAATATCGTAAAATCAATTAACTTCCAGAGGCTATTATGGTATCATATATAATATTATGGGATGGAAAAGGAGTGCGGCATGAGACTGGTCACTTGGAATGTGAATGGATTTCGAGCGGTTTTAAAAAAAGGGTTTCAAGAATTTTTCAATGAAATCGATGCGGATGTATTTTGCATACAAGAGACGAAGATGCAGCCGGATCAGTCCGACATTGCTTTCGAGGGATATGAATCCTATTGGAACAGCGCGGAGAAGAAGGGATATTCCGGCACGGCGGTTTTTACAAGAATCAAGCCGATTCATGTTTCCTATGATATCGACGATGCATCGCATATCGGCGAGGGAAGAGCGATCACCCTGGAGTTCCCCGGATTTTTCCTTGTCAATGCCTATACCCCCAACTCCCAGCGCGAGCTGGTCCGTCTTTCCTACCGCATGGAATGGGAGAAGGCGTTCCTCACCTATATCCAAAAGCTTGATCAGTACAAGCCGGTCAATCCCTGGGGCCATCTGAACGTCGCCCACAACGAGATCGATTTGAAAAATCCAAAGTCCAATCATCTGAACGCGGGATTCTCCGATGAGGAACGACGGAAAATGACGGAACTTCTCGGAGCCGGATTCATTGACACATTCCGCCACCTCTATCCCGACCGCAAAGATGCTTACACATGGTGGTCCTATATGTTCAATGCAAGGGAGAAGAATGTCGGATGGCGGATTGATTACTTTATCACATCGGAACGAATCAAGAATCAAATCAAGGATTGTGCCATCTATCCGATAATCAT
>CAZJXH010000241.1:0-5755 GCA_964549475.1 uncultured Oscillospiraceae bacterium | reverse complement strand
GGATAACCTGTTTCCCGTCATTTGTTTTTGCGTTTTCAATCAGCTGGCTGATCTGCATGGAATCAGCGGCAGAAACCGGCACGGGGAAAAATACGGTTAAAAACGCAAGGAGGAGCAGGGAGAATAACAGGGCGCCTATTTTCTTGTGCATAACTTCTTGATTCCTCCGATCATATAGCCAATCAACGCAAAGACAGAAATAAATTCCAATCGCCCCATATACATGGCAAGAATATAATAAAGCTTCATGACCACCGGCATTTCCGGGGTCGAGATTCCGATGCTCAGACCGACATTGCCGGTGATTGAAGCGGATTCAAACGCAGCAGAGGATAATGGATAATCGTAAAAAACGCCCAGCAGCGTTCCGATGCCAAAAAGGGCCATGTAGCATAGAATAATCACAGACGATGCCTTGATGGTGTTGTCATCCAATGCATAGTCTTTAATATGATGGTATTTATACGCTTTCATATTTCTTTCGGAAGATAGAATCTTCTTAATATCCATGATCAGTCCTTTGAACACGATTCCGACCCGAAGACCTTTGAAGCCTCCCGCGGTGGAACATGCAGAGCCGCCGATCAGCATAACAATAATCAGAATCAGTACCCCGAAATCCCCCCACTCCAGAATAAACTGTCTTGCATAAACGTTTTGCAGTCCGGTGGTCGTATGAGCGGACAGAACATTGAACACCACTCTTCGGAATCCGGAAACCGCATCGGGGTATACATTCAGTTTGGACAGCCCGAGCAATGCGAGCATGCATGCAATAAAAGAAGTGATAAAGAAACTCTGCGTTTCGATGTTTTTCACCAGTTCTTTCCTTTTCCCCTGCCAGATGGCATAATGCAGACCGAAGTTAAAGGACCCAATGATGAAAATCACCATTGTAATCGTCTCATACAAAATGCTGTGATAATACATGATGTTTTGCGTCATTGGCGCAAACCCTCCTGTGCTCCAGGCGGAGGTGAACATATAGAATGCGTTTAAAAACGCGGATACCGGTTCCAAGCCGATCAATATCCCCGCGATCCACAAAACCGCCGTTCCGACAATCAAATAGATCATGCTTATTTTCCAGATGATTTTTGCGGTTCCCTTGACACTAGGGACAAGTTCAATGTCTTTGGCCTCTCCAACATATAGTCTGTAAGAACCACTGGTTTGTTTCGTAATGAAGACAAGAGCCAGTACAACGATTCCCTGCCCCCCGATAAAGGTAAGCATGTGACGCCAGACATTCAATCCGATCGATAGATGGTCAAGATCCTGCGTCATAACGATCCCGGTGGTTGTAAGGCCGCTCATGACATCAAAGCAGGCATCCAGAAATGATTTTGTATGTCCACTCAGCGCATAAGGAACCGCGCACAGGATCATCATCATGATCCATACAAAAGCCGCGATCGCAAACCCGTGTTTCCACTGGATGACCGCTTTCTCCTCATGGGTGCGCTTCCCCAGCAGGATCAGAACCAGCCCCGCCAATGCCGCTATTTCGGTGCTGATTAAAAAATCCATCGAAGTCGGCCATTCCTTGAAAACCAATGCGGTACCGAAAGGAATCAGCATCAGCAGAGCAATGCCGAAACACATATATCCGGTATAGTAGCCGATGATATCAATGCTTCTTATTTTCCGGGGGTATTCCTTCACTTTATCACCTCATGATCAGCAATGCAGCAGCAAAAAGCAATCCGATATAAGCCAAAGCGCCGAGCAGTTCCACGGATAACCCCTTCAACTCATTGAATAAGTGTTTCATCTTGGTCATTCTCCCTTGTGAAAATCATGGGTCAATTCTTTTAGTGCCTGGTGATGCGCGATAAACAGCACTTTGTCATTTTCCAGAATCCTGGTGTTCCCTCTTGGATAAATAATGGTCTCTTCGTGAACCACAGAGACAATCACACATTGTTCCGGCAGGTCCAATTCCTTTATCTCATGGCCGCACCAGGCATTGCGTTTCTCAATCGTCACCTCGGCCAAAACCATTTCCCCATTTTCCAGAGTTTGAATAACCCGATAGTTCTCACTATCCAGTTCGTATTCGATCATATCCGCAATTAATGCGGTGCTGCAGACAATCCGCTCGATTCCGAGGGATTTGAATATGAAAATATTTTTGGGATTATTCACCCGCGCAATGATTTTTTCCACTTTGAAATGACGTTTTGCAATCTGGCATATCACCATATTTTCTTCATCGGTGCCGGTCACTGCGGCAACAATTTCAGCGTCCTCGATCCCGGCTTCTTCTAAAACAGCCAGATCCGTTCCATCTCCATAAATGACCACGGCATCTAATTCATCCGCAATTTTAATGCAGGTATCTTTGTCCCTTTCAATGAGAATGGTTTTGTGATCCTTATTATTCAGTGTTTTCAGCAGATTATACCCAATCTTCCCCCCGCCGATAATGATGGATTTCATTTTATACCTCTTTCGAAAATATTTTGATTAATTTTTCTTCTGTATTTCGATGGATTGTGCAGACAATCCGGTCTTCGCTATGGATCAGATCCTCCGATTCCGGGAGAGAGATGCTTCCGCTGCGGTTCACTGCAGAGATCACGCAGGAATATTTTTTTTCGATGTCGCCGACGATTGCTTTCACATTTTTTTTGCTGATTAAAATATCGATGATTTTGTATTCGCTGTCGAGATGGGAGACTACATTGAAGCTTTTTACCGTCAGACGGTTTAGGAGAAGCTCTTCGCCAAGCTTTACCAGGCTGATGTTTTCGATGTTCAATTTATCATAGATATATTTGCGGTTTGGATCATTGACTCTGGCAATCACCTGGGGAACATGATAAATCTCATTGGCGATCAGGGATACCATGATGTTGATATTGTCATCCGAAGTCAATGCAAGCAGGGTGTCTGCCTGTTCGATTCCTCCCTGGATGAGATTGTCACTGTCAAATTCAATGCTGTTGATTTTCTTCCCGTTGAATCCGCTCCCCAAAACCGCCAGTTTCTGCTTATCACGGTCAATAATGCAGACATCATGGCCAAAATCCGATAATTCATTGGCCAGGCTGCTGCCAAGTCTTCCACATCCGACTACTATAATATACATTTCTCTTCTCCCGCAGGATCTTCTTTCTCTGACTCCCGCATCATTTTCATTGTTTTTTTCACGTTTGTTCTTGAAATAAGCCTATCATTTTTTATATAAAGATAGTATTAAGAAGCTTTGGAATGTATTATTTCTTTATAAAGACAAGAGTGGCGCGAGGCACTGTCAACAGGCTATCGGCATGGAACCCATTCAAATCGGAACTCCGGGGGATTGCGGCAGCAATGAAATATAGGGACGGTTCTTTTATTTCATTTTATTTCGTTTATGAAATAATAGAACCGTCCCTATATTTCACCTATGTTTCATTTTGGACATAATCACGCGTGACATAATGGGACATTCCCACAAACGGTTCATGAAAATAAAGAATCGTATAAATTTCGTCCTTGACAACCCTTCGATTCAACTATATTATGATAATTAATTGTATGATTGTATACAATAATGCAATGGTGCATTATTGGGCAGAATGAAAAGGGGGATGGATGATGATCGAGCTGAATAAAAAATCCAATGTTTTGGAGCAGGATCCATACCGGTATGAGCTCCAGGAGGTTACTGAGCCGCATCTTTACAGAGAGATGTTTCCCTATGACGAGGTTCCCAAAATCCCGTTCAACCACCGCAGAGTACCGATGAATATGCCGGAGAATATCTGGATCACCGATACGACTTTCCGGGACGGCCAGCAGTCGCAGGCCCCCTACAGCCCGAAGCAGATTGTTGATCTTTTCGATCTGATGCACAAGCTGAGCGGTGTGAACGGCATTATCCGGCAGACGGAGTTTTTCGTATACAGTCAGAAGGATCAGGAGGCTCTTGAAAAATGTATGGAGCGCGGTTATCGGTTCCCGGAGATTACAACCTGGATCCGGGCGACGAAAAATGATTTTGCACTTGTTAAGAATCTGGGAATTAAAGAAACCGGCATATTGGTCAGCTGCTCGGATTATCATATTTTTAAAAAGCTCAATATGACACGAAAACAGGCGATGAACCATTATTTATCCGTTGTTTCAGATGCGATTGAAGCGGGTCTCAGTCCGAGATGCCACTTCGAAGATATCACCCGGGCAGATTTCTACGGCTTTGTCGTCCCCTTTGCCAATGCGCTGATGGAGATATCCAGACAGTCGGGAATCGATGTCAAGATCCGCGCCTGCGACACCATGGGATACGCTGTCCCATATGGCGGCATCACCCCTCCAAGAAGTGTGTCAGGGATTATTTACGGGTTGCAGCATTATTCCGAAGTTCCAAGCGAACTGCTTGAGTGGCATGGCCATAACGATTTTTATCTTGGTGTTGCAAATGCGTCCACTGCGTGGCTTTACGGGGCCTCCGCCGTGAACTGTTCGCTCCTTGGCATCGGCGAGAGAACCGGCAATGTTCCCCTTGAGGCGATGGTTTTCCAATATGCTTCCCTGCGTGGCACAATGGATGGCATGGATACTACGGTCATCACAGATATCGCCGAATATTTCGAGAAAGAAATCGGGTATGAGATTCCGCCCATGACTCCATTTGTCGGAAAGAATTTCAATGTCACCCGAGCCGGGATCCATGCGGACGGGCTTTTGAAAGACGAAGAGCTTTACAATATTTTTGACACGGATAAAATCCTGAACCGGCCTGTACAAGTTGCGGTCAGCAATTCATCCGGTCTTGCGGGAATCGCTTACTGGATCAATCATTACTATCGGCTGAAAGGTCCGCAGCTGATCAATAAAAAGGATGATCTTGTCGTTAAAATCAAAGAAAAGATCGATCTGGAATATGACAACGGCCGACAGACCGTCATGAGCGACAATGAGCTGGTCGCACTGATCCAAGCGTTCGCACCCGGCCGGTTTTAAAAAAAGAAGGATAAAAGATAAACAGATAAAGCATAAGGTGGAAAAAAATGAAACAGATCAATTCGCATTTACAGGATAGTTCGTCCCTCCATATCAAAGTTTTTAAAGAAATCGAGAAAGCCATTCTGGACGGCACGTTTCTGCCGGGAGACAGCCTGATCGAGCAAAAACTCTCCGCTGAGCTTGGCGTCAGCCGGACACCGGTGCGGGAGGCGTTGAGGCAGCTGGAGTTGGAGGGTCTCGTGAAAACCGTGCCGAACAAAGGCGCCGTCGTGATCGGCGTATCCGAGAAGGATATCGATGACATCTATACCATCCGGATGTATATCGAAGGTCTGTGCGCCCGGTGGGCGGCGGAAAACATCACCGACGACGAGATCAGCGAGTTGAAGGAAATCGTTGAATTGCAGGAGTTCTACTCGAGCAAGGGTGACGTCCTCCAGGTCTGGCATCTGGATACAAAATTCCATGAAATTATTTATGAATCCTGCCGGAGCCGACCGTTGAAACACACCCTCTCCAGTTTTCACAACTATATCCAAAAAGCGCGGGAACTATCCTTCAAGACATCCGGGAGGACGAAGATCGCCGTAAAAGAGCACCGCGACATCCTGGAAGCGATCCAGAACCATGATGCGAAACGGGCCGAAGAGCTTACAGCGGAGCACATTAAGAATGCAAAAATCAATGTCTTGAACAGTTTCAATGAATAGAACATGGGTAGAATATGGGGACAGTTTTTTTCAATGCAATATGGGGACGGTTCTTGTGTTGCATAAACAAAAGAAAATGCAACACAAGA
>CAZJXH010000240.1:0-5771 GCA_964549475.1 uncultured Oscillospiraceae bacterium | reverse complement strand
CAAGCATGGTCCGGGCGATCACAAGCAATTGTTTCTGCCCCTCGGAAAGACGTATGCCCTCTTCATGAAGCAAGGTGTCATACCCGTCCGGCAGCCGGTCAATGAAGGAATGGATGTGGGCGGCTTTCGCAGCGGCGATCATCTCAGCTTCCGTGACATCCCGGTTTCCGTAGGTGATGTTTTTGCGGATGCTTCCCGAGAAAAGGAACGGATCCTGAAGAACCATGCCGAACGATTTGCGCAGACTTTTCCGTGTGATGGAACGGATTGGGATTCCATCCATTTCAATGGAGCCTTTTGTCACATCGTAGAAGCGCAGAAGCAGGTTGACAAACGTTGTTTTTCCCACCCCGGTCGGACCGACAATCGCGATGACTTTGTTTTGCTGGATTTCCAGGGAGATATCTTTCAGGACCGGTACATCTTTCGTATATTCAAAGGAGACGTGATGAAAAGAAAGACTCCCTTCCGGATCGTGGATTTCGATGTCTCCGGGTTCATCCGCCGGCTCCTCTTCTTCATCCAGAAAGGTGAAAATCCGTTCGCCGCAGGCAAGAGCGGATTGGATATCTCCAAGGATGCCTGCTGTTTCATTGATGGGACCGGTGAATTTTTTGGAATAAAGAATGAAACTTGAAATCCCGCCGATATTCATTTTGCCCTGGAGGGTGAGGAGAATCCCAAAAATGGCGATGAGCAGAAAAGAGAGATTGTTGATGAAATTCAACGAAGGCATCAGGATACTGGAAAGATACTGTGCTTTGCTTGATGTTTTCGTAAGCACCTCATTCAGCTCCTGGAACTCTTCAATGGTTTCATCCCCGTGGTCAAAGGCAAGAACCGTCTTTTTGCCGGAAAGCATTTCTTCTGTGTATCCGTTGAGGTCCGCGATTTCTTTGCTTCGCGCCTGAAACAGACGACGGGTGGACCGGGTGATTTTGCCTGTGAGATAAATTGTCAATGGAATCACTCCGACAAAAATTAAAACAAGCAGGGGAGAAATGTACAGCATCATGGCAAAGGATCCCGCAACGGTCAGAATGCCCGTAAGTCCCTGGATCACATCCGAAGACAGACTTGTATTCAGCGTGTCCACATCATAGGACAATCTGCTGAGAACCTCTCCTTTGGGTGTTTTGTCAAAATAGGAGACAGGCAGGACCTCGACTTTGGTAAAAATCGCATTCCTCAACTGATTGGTGACCGACTGCGCCGCCACGATCAAAAGCCGCTGGCAGGCCCAGGCAAGCACCGCGCTTGATACGATGGTCAGAAAAATCCACAAGACGTTGAGAAACAGCGGGCTCATCCAGCGAATATCTCCGTCGAATCTCATCGTATTGACGGCGTTTCCAATAAAAACAGGGGTTAATAAGGAAAGGACATTGCTTAAGAGCGTAAAGAAAAGGACAAAGGCAATGCGAAGTTTGTACTCTTTAAAATACTCTCCGATCCTTCTTAACACAAAAAGAGAATTGGTATGGGAAGACGGCTTGGCGTCTCCCGGGCCTGAAAAGGACGGAGCGGAAAAAACATTGTTCGCCATCAGATAATCTCCCCTCCCTGCGATTCGACAATTTCCCGATACAGCGGGGATTTCTGCAGCAATTCCAGATGGGTTCCGATGGAATCCACACAGCCTTCTTCTAAAACCAGGATCTGGTCCGCGTCCTGGATGCTGCTGATCCGCTGGGCGATCAGGATAAGCGTTTTCTCACGGTGAAGCCTGCTCCGGAGGGCGTGCCGCAGGTTCGCCTCGGTGATCGCATCAAGCGCACTGGAACTGTCATCCAGGATCAGCAGGGGGGCGTCGCCGAGCAGCGCCCTTGCGATCGCAAGCCGCTGGCGCTGTCCGCCGGACAGATTCTGTCCGCCTTGCGAAAGCGTATAAAGGTCTTTTTGTTCGAAATGGTCCACGAATTCTTTCGCCTGCGCGATTTCGAGGGCGGTCTGGATTTCTTCTTCGGATGCGGAAGAATTGCTCCAGCGCAGGTTTTCCTCGATGGTCTGGGAAAACAGCATCGGGTCCTGGAAAACAACGCGCATCCGGCTCCGCAAATCGGAAGAATCCCATAAATCAAGCGGGATCCCTTCAAACCGGATCATGCCGCTTGTCGCGGAATAAAGCCCTAATAACAGGTTGATGATGGTGGTCTTCCCGCTTCCGGTACTGCCGATGATGGCAAAGGTCTGTCCTTTTCCTATTTTAAAGGAAATATCATGTAAAATTTCTTTTGTGGCGCCGGGATAAGAGAAATGGACCTTGTCAAAAACCACGAGCACCGAAGGATCCGGATTAAAGTTATCGGATTTTGCTACGATATCAGGAGCAGGAGGAATCGTTGAACCGGCAGAGGTCCCGGCATGGCCTGCATCTTTGCTTGCGATTTGGATTGAAGGAGCTGCATGGGCTGCATTGCTTGAATTGGATGGATAAGAAATAACCTCTTCAACCCGGTTTGCGGAAACAACCGCCTTGGTATAGGCGATCAGAATCCTGGTAATAATGAGCAGCGCATTTAAAATCATCAGAAAATAATTGACAAAAGCGACGATCTCCCCTGTCTGCATCGCCCCGTAGGATACCCGAACCCCGCCGAACCAGACCGCTGCGACCAGACCCAGATTCATCACGAGGGTCATGCCGGGATTGATGATCGCAAGGATCTTGCCGGAATGAAGCTCATTCTCTTTGACTTCGCGGGAGGCCTCCTGGAATCGTTTCACTTCCAGCTCCTCGGTGGAAAGCGCCCGGATGACTTTCAACCCCTGCAGATTTTCCCGCATGACCAGAATCATGTGATCGATCGCTTTCTGCAAGCGCTGATAGATCGGAACAATTTTTTTCATTCCATACCAGATGACAAAAGAAAGGACCGGCATAGTGAGAATCAGAACGAGGGACAGAAGCGGATCCAGAATAAACGCCATAAGAATTCCGCCCAGAAGAAGAATCGGAGCGCGTATAACGATTCGAAGCATCATCAGAACCATATTCTGCACGTTGTTGACGTCGCTGTTGATCCGATTGATCAGAGAAGGGATTCCAAAGGTATCCGCATCCGCCAGAGTGAATTTCGTCGTTTTTGAAAAGAGCGCATTGCGCAGATCCCGGGCGTAATTCTGTGAGACCACCGCTGCGGAATAGTTCGCATAAATATTGGTGGCCAGTCCGATAATGGATAGGACGAACATGATCATTCCGGTGCGAAGGATGCCGGAATAGTCTGATACCGGCAACTGACTGTCAATCATAAAGGCCAGAAGCAATGGAAGCGCCAAATCCGTAACCGTTCCGAGCGCCTTGATTCCAATGCCGGCGAAAGCACGTTTTGAATAGGGTTTTATATAGGACAGCACGCCGTGAATATGCACTCACTCCCCGCTTGAAATACTTTTGTAACCTATCATACTCTAGAATATGATATTATTATACCGCTTTGGGAAATGAATAAAAACAAAAAATACAAATGGATCTTATCGGCTGAAATGTAAACAAATATCAATAGAAGAACGGTCGCTGGCATATAGTGTTACAATACTTAAAAAGCATACTGATCGCGGATACTAACTAAAAAAGGAAAAAAAAGAGGCAATTGTTTTGAAAAAAGTCCAAGAAAAAAGAGATACCAATGAGAATAACAAGATAAGAATCATAGCAGAGGAACCGGATATTTCCATGAGAAAGTCCTTCGACCGGAGGAAAAAGAAGTTTTCAGAGTCCCCGCTTGGAAAATTCTGCAAGAAAATCTCTTTCTCTACGTTTGCTATGATCTTCGCATTCACCATCTTTCTTAATTTGCTTCCGCAGGCGCGGATCATCCCGATCACAGCGGAAACGGCGACCTCTTTTGAAATGGCAGTTGATTTGAACGAGTATTATCAGAATGTCCAGGATTCGAATTACTATGCCTGGCGCGGCAAGGTCAATCTGACCGCGAAGATCGCATCAGGCGATGTCACAACGGGGTCGGTTGTCGCGTATCTTGATGACCTGCTCACACCGATTTTCACCATTGATACCACAATAATAACGAAAGACAGTGAAAATAAATATCCGATCGCAACACAGATCAATACCGAGAATTATACGAGGGGATACCATACCTTTCGGATTTATGACGGCGCGGTCGCTTCTTTTTCAGCGAAATCCCCGATTATGACCGTTCCGGTGTATTTTGAATATTCTGAGATTGCGACCATTGTGAATGTCGGCGTAAACTCGACCTGTAATATGAGGGATAATCCAACGACGGACAGCCCATCCGCTGTCCTGACAAAAGTTCCATATGGGGCCTCCGTTGATGTTCTGAGCCAGGTCACGGGCACCGGAAGCGGCGGATACGCCTATGGCACGAATATCTGGTATCAAGTCCGGTATATGGTAAACAATACCGTATATAACGGGTATATTCTGTCCTATTTTCTTTCGAAGATGGCCACGGGAATTTCAAAAATGAAAGTGACTGCGACCAGTACGGTGGTGGAAGAGTTTATGCCGGGAAAGACAACCTACAATCTGAACCTGCCGTATGCTGCGAATGCTTTGTCGGTGGAGGATCTTGTTTTATATAACAAAGCGGATACGCTGGAAGTGTATTTAAATGGCGCAAAAGTGGATTCTTCTTTCAGAAGCCTTCTTCTGACAACCGGGACGAATAAAGTTGAATTCAAAGTGATTTCCGCAATGGACTCCACATCGGTGACGTATACATATAATATTTGGAGAATCGCTGAAAGCACCGAAGCGGAATTCCAGGCGCAGCTTGCTAATTTTCCGGAAAGCTATAAGCCGGCCCTGCGGGCATTGCACAGCAAATACCCCGACTGGCTCTTTACTGTATTCAATACCGGGCTGGACTGGAATGCGGTTATCGACCGGCAGGCCAGCGGGCAGACAAGCCTGATCGGCATCAGCGAAAAAGAGGAATATAAATATGACAATGTTCCGGTTGAGCCCACTTTTGTATTGGCATCCAGAGCAGCAGTCGAATACTATGTCGATCCGAGGAATTTCCTGACCGAACGGCAGGTTTTCCAATTCGAACAGCTGAGTTACAATGCAGCCATGCATACACTGGCAGGCATCCAGAGAATCCTGCTTAATTCCGGTCTGGCCGGTATGCAGGATATGTTTCTCCAAGCGGGGATCGAATCGCAGGTCAGCCCGTTTCACCTGGCGGCGCGCGCAAGACAGGAAGTGACGGTGTGGAACCCGATCGGGCTCAGCGAGGTCGCCACGGGAACCTATGAGGGCGCTGGCGGAATATATAAGGGATACTTCAATTTTTACAATATCGGCACCGGAGCCAGCATCAACCATACGGTGGTTGTCGAAAACGGACTGGCTTTTGCAAAAGGGGCGAACACTGAATACGATTTGCCTTGGGACAGCCGGTTGAAAGCCATTGTGGGCGGCGGGAAATACATCGGCAAGAACTATATCACCGCAGGCCAGGATACGCTGTATCTTCAGAAATTCGATGTGGACGATAAAGCCTTCGGCCTTTACTGGCATCAGTACATGCAGAATGTGCAGGCGCCGGAGTCGGAAGCCAGCAACACTTATATCGCATACTCTCAGATCGGGATGCTGGCAAACAGCTTTATCTTTCGAATCCCGGTTTATTCCAATATGCCTGCATTGACCTCTCCGAAACCGGAGGATACAAACAAGCTGAACACGCTTGATGTGGCGGGGTATTCTCTTTCTCCGTCTTTTAACGGGACCAGCGATGATATTTATCATGTGACGGTTCCTACCTCGGTCG
>CAZJXH010000239.1:0-5816 GCA_964549475.1 uncultured Oscillospiraceae bacterium | reverse complement strand
CGATTTACTGGCAAGTCTTTGTTAATTCTGACGGCACATGGAAACCGAGTGCATGGACAAAGCTGGATTGGCTGGTTAAAAAATGCGCTGCAAGGGGCATTTATGTCCTGCTGGACTTTCATGGCGCGCCCGGCGGACAGGATGGATGGGCAAGCTGTGGCCAAGCCGGCCCTCTTCCAAATGGATTATGGACAGATACAGCCAATCAGGATCTTTGTGTAACCATATGGCAGGGCATTGCGAATCATTTCAAAGGAAATGCGACAATCGCCGGGTATGGACTGCTGAATGAACCTGTTATCAGCTTTAATGATACCCTGGAACAAAAAAATCAAAAATATGGTTTTCTTGACAGGCTTTATGATGCTGTACGTGCCATAGACACAAATCATATTATATTTATTGAAGAATTCAATTCTCTAAACAATGCTTATTCTCCATCGCAATACGGATGGACCAATGTTGTTTATGAGAAGCATTATTATGATATGGGCGGCAAACAGGACTGGTTTGCGCAAAATAATCTGATAACTAATGCGATCAATGAAATATCCTATTATCAGGGACAATGGAACATTCCGTTTTTTATCGGAGAGTATAGTCTGTACTTTTTCGATGATCTCTGGTCAAGATGGATGTCCGGGTTGAATTCCATCCATGTCGGGTGGACAAACTGGTCCTACAAGGTGAAAGGGACCATAACCGAAAACGGTGGCGGCAATTGGGGATTTTACAACAGCAATACGAATGAGGTGCCGAATATCAATACGGATAGTGCGGCGGACATTCTATCAAAATGGAGTAATTTCAGTACAGACCACTTTCAGGAAAATACAGGGCTGATCAATTTGGTTAGCCAATATACGGATGGGTCTGTCAAGAATGCCACTTATCAACTGAGTAAAGACAATTGGACTGCAACCGCCTCATCGACAGAACCCGGTGGTTCAACAGCTCAAGCGCTGGATTATAATTATCTCACCCGCTGGAGTGCGGGCATTCCGCAGGTCAATGGCCAATGGTTTAAAGTCGATTTGGGATCGCAGAAAACCTTTTCAGAACTGTGCATTGAAGCCGGATCATATACAACGGATTACCCGAATCAATATGAAGTGCAGGTATCAACAGATGCTGCTGCCTGGACAACGATCGCAAGCGGATATGGATTCGGACAGAAGATGGTCCTGGAGCTTGGAACTCAAACCGCACGGTATGTTAAAATCGTACAAACTGGAACCAGTTCTAGCTGGTGGTCCATCAAAGAGTTCAATCTTTACGGGACCGAACTGACACCTATTGTTCAGACAGGACTGCCATATCAGGATACTAACCTGACGGCAGACCAGCGTGCGGTGGACTTGCTGTCACGAATGACCCTGGACGAGAAAATCGGGCAGATGCTTCAAATAGAAAAAACAAATTCATCCTATGAAGATACAAAACTTTATAAGGTTGGGTCTGTACTCAGCGGCGGTGGTGCAAATCCGACGCCGAATACGACGAAGGTCTGGGCGGATATGGTGGACAGTTATCAGAATGCCGCACTGCAAACCAGGCTGCAAATTCCAATTTTATTTGGAATCGATGCAGTACATGGAGATAACAATGTTTATGGTGCAACAATCTTCCCTCACAACATTGGATTGGGTGCAACCCGAGATGTTGATCTGCTAGAGCGAATCGGATCTGTTGTGGCAAAAGAAATGAGAGCGACCGGAGTCAGCTGGAATTTTGCCCCTTGTATCGCTTCTCCGCAAGATGACCGCTGGGGCAGGACTTATGAAGGATTCTCAGAAAACAACGAATTGACAAGCATGCTGGGCGTTGCTATCGTTAAAGGATTACAAGGGTTGACATCGGATCCAGGCTTCATGAAAGGATATAAAGTTGTAAGTACGATGAAGCACTGGGTAGCGGATGGATATACCACAAATGGCGATGACCAGGGCAATGCTGTCATGACGGATCAAGCGTTGGCATCAGCCATCAAGCCTTATACCGATGCAATTGCAGCAGGTGCAAGGACCGTCATGGTGGATCTCGGGACAATCAACGGGATCCCTTCCCATTCCAATTATCACCTTATCACAGAAGTTCTGAAAGGAACGAATGGATTTACGGGGATTGTGATATCAGACTGGAACGGAGTCAATCGGCTGGATTGGGATTACTCGGTAGCCGTCAAGAATGGGATCAATGCGGGAATTGATATGTGCATGGAACCGGATAGCTGGAAATCAAAAGACTTTGTTGGAACCTTGAGAAATCTTGTAAATACGAATCAGGTATCCATAAACCGCATTAATGATGCAGTTTATCGCATCTTGAAAGTTAAAATCGAAGCAGGCCTGTTTGAAAATCCCTATACAGACAGAACATTGCTTACGGACGGATCTTTCGGAAGCAGTGCCAATCGCGCAATAGCGCGGGAAGCGGTGCGAAAATCCGCTACACTGCTTAAAAACGATAATGATATCCTGCCTGTGTCGAAAACGGCAAAAGTTTTCGTTGCCGGCTCCAAGGCGAATGACATCGGATCTCAATGCGGAGGATGGACTTTGAGCTGGCAGGGAATGACCGGGCTTAGAACAATCCCAGGAACTACAGTTCTGGATGGAATAAAGAGTGCGGTCTGTAACCCGGCAAATGTGACCTATTCCACTACCGGAACCGGTGCCGCAGGAAACGACATCGCCATAGTGGTTGTCGGTGAGAATCCTTATGCAGAAATGAATGGCGACGTTGGAACGGGACAACCTATCGCAAATCTGGATCTGAGTACCGCCGATCAAGCTGTCCTTGATGCGGTCAAGACATCCGGGGTGCCAACCATCGTGATCATGCTGTCCGGAAGACCGATGAATATCGCCGCCCGACTTGCAGACTGGGATGCATTTGTGGCTGCGTGGCTTCCTGGCGCCGAAGGCGCAGGATTGGCGGATGTATTGTTTGGTGATTATGGTTTCACCGGCAAACTGCCGGTTACATGGCCATCTAATTTCGACTGTGGCGGAAGTGCTATCCGGATTAATCAAAACGATTTGGATTATAGACCTTTATTCCCATATGGATATGGCTTGAATACCGCTTCCACCTATACCCATGAACTGCCGGGAATGATCGAGGCCGAGAATTACAACAATGCAAGCGGCGTCGAAAGCGAAGTCGTCTCCGATTTGAATGGCGGTCTGAATGAAGGTTGGATCGATACCAATGATTGGATGGATTACCGTGTGAATGTGCCTGTTACCGGAACATATAAAGTCCGGATTCGCGTGGCAAGCCAAACAGGAGCAAGTAATGCGATCCAGTTGAAAAAGGATGAAACCGTCCTTGCGACGTATGATGTGCCGAATACAGGCGGATGGCAAACATTCACCACAATATCCCAGGATGTCACACTGACCGAAGGGGTCCAGACATTGAGAGTAAAAGCTGCAGCCGGAGGATGGAATTATAACTGGATCGAATTCATATCAACAGTGGATACTCCTGATAATCTGATAAGCAATAGTGGACTTGAAACAGGGGACTTGACCAATTGGCTTACATGGAATAATGGAACCAATGCGGCTTTTGTTGATGCAGATGCAGTCTATAACGGAAGCTATAAATTAGCTTTCTGGGCTGCAAACGATTATCAACAGTTAGCGTCACAGTCCATCTCTGTACCGAACGGAAATTACAGGTTCAGTGCATGGGTGCGTTCCAGCGGAGGACAAAAGGTATTATACTTATTTGCCAAGAATTACGGTGGTCGGGAAATACAGGCAGAGATTGGTTCCAACGAAACTTATTGGACAAAATACACGATTGATGCTATCAACGTGACAAACGGAACCATTGAAGTTGGAGCATGGGCGGATGCTTACGGGCAGAATTGGACAGCCTTTGATAAATTCGAACTGATATCTCTGGATTAATAAAACAAAAAGAAAACAAAGTTGATTCCTCGGAAAAACGGGGGGGAGAATACGCAGGACAATGAAAATGAAACGGTATTCTCCCTTTCCGGACGACATTAGCAAATATTTGTTGAAATAGTATTTGCAGACATTGATTTGAATGTCATGCCGGTAAATACCAAGTCTACAGATTTTGTATATTCTCCTCCATCATCTACCCCTGGTTTCTGTTAGGCTGTAGCAGAAACCGGGGGTAGGTATGTTTATGCCCGAATTAATATATCTTTATCCGAATTTATTCAACAGAATTTTCCCATGCATCCAGTTTTTCCATCGTCATTTTATAGGTCTTGTCTGAAATTTCCGGCAATTGTCCACCAAACGCTTTTTGTGCCGCAGAGAAACCTTTGTCGATACTGGAACGGATTTCGCTTATTTTTGATTTATCACCACCGGATATTGCGATAGCAAAATCCACTAAACGACTGGATGTGTTTTCAACACTGTAATAGCCGCCGTCGGATATGAGCGACAGAGATTCGGATCTTATTTCCGGGGTGACATCAACCAGATCGCCGGCGGTGTTTCCAAGCGCCTTATCATAGTTGCGTCCTTGTTCCTTGAACAGTTTTTCAACCAGTTGTCTTAAGGGTGCAAGCGCATCTTCTGTTTGCTGTTTGATCGCTGCAATTTCTTTGGCATTTGCCTTATTTGTTCGAATATTACTATATGTTCCGGATTCTTCTGTTTTGTTGTTAAAATCGAGGATCACACCAGAATGATTTGTTTCCTTACGATTTGTTTCCTTGGCCTCATTTGTTTCCTTCGCACCAGCCGCCTCTTTTTCTGCTGCGGCTGCTTTCCCTGCGGTGGTCTCTTTCGTCTTATCTGCCACGGTTGATTTGTAGGCTGTATAACCTGAAGATAAGCTTACTGAATGAATCATATAAATGCCTCCCTGCAATATAATATTAGAAATATAGTCTTCTTGTATTCTATATCGATAAAAACCCTGAAAACTTTAGCACGGATTTTTATTTAAATAATCATTCTGCATTGCGTTGGTGTTTCTACAGGATCCGTAAATTCCCAAAGTATTTCAGCAGGACCCAGCAAGATTTCTTTACAACATATATTCATCATAGATTATAAATGCTATAATCGAATCAGCATAGGAGTGACCATCAGTCTTTTCCTGGTAGCTTTGTGGAATAGGAGGGTTGAATCATGCCTGGCTCTATGATACATCTATTGACTGCTTTTAAAGTGAATCCCAACGCAAGCCTGCTGTTTTATATCGGGAATATTGCGCCGGATGCGGTTGTGAACTGGCAAGAGAAAGAAGTCAAGCATCTTCGTAATTTGCAGGATCGAACTGCCGCGATGAGGAATCTTGCTATTCATACGGACAAATCTAAAGATTTTGACGAAGGGATGCTATTGCATCTTTTTTTGGATTGGAAATGGGATATTTCCGTTAAGGAAGAATTCATTAAAAAGACCGGAGAAAATTGGTTTGCAACCTACCGATACGAGTTGGGACTGGCAAGTAATTTTGCTTTTCATTACACGGAATGGAGTGAGAAAATCTGGCAGCAAATGGACTTATGCGATATCTCTCATTATGGGATTGTGGACGGAGCGACAAGCAGCGAACTGAAGGACTTCATCAGCCGGGGCAATAAATGGCACAATGAAAACAATATCGGACCATCCACCGCCTTTTTGCCGGATTTTATCGAATTGTTTACGGATAATATCATACAAGAATATTTGAATTGGCGAGAATGAATTAAAAATGCAAGTCATTGAAAATATACGAACAATCGGTAAATGCGGACAATCGGTAAGTGCGAACAATCGGTAAATGCGGACAATCGGTAAATGCGGACAATCGGTAAATGCGGACAA
>CAZJXH010000238.1:0-5830 GCA_964549475.1 uncultured Oscillospiraceae bacterium | reverse complement strand
AAAGCCATGCAAGCTAAAATCCAAACCAATCCCAACGCTCCGATTTTAAAAAAAATGAATAAGTTCGCGATCGACCTCACTCCTTCCCGGATCGGCAAAATGTGCATCCCCGTGCTGAATATGGAAGCCTGTCTTGACGAGGACAATGTCAATCTCATCACCTGCGGCGGACAAGGGGCGATTCCCGTCGCATATGCGATTGCAAAAGCGCAGCCTCAAACACGATATATCGAAGTGGTCGCCTCCATCGCATCCAAATCGGCAGGCACCGGCACCCGGAACAACATCGATGAATTCACCCAGACCACCAAGGAAGCGCTATCCTTCTTTACCGGAGTCGTAAAAACCAAGGCGATCATCATCCTGAATCCGGCGGAACCCCCGATCATCATGCGGAACACCGTGTATGCACTTATTGACAATCCGGATATGGACATGATCTGCTCACGGGTTCATGATATTGAAGAGAAAATCAAACGATATGTCCCAGGCTATCGCGTCATTGTAGGACCTGTATACGAAAACGGACGGGTCACCACGACAATCGAAGTGGTCGGACTGGGCGACTACCTGCCGGAATATTCCGGCAACCTGGATATCATCACCTGCGCGGCGGTCAATATCGCCGAGGAATACGCCAGGAGGAAGCTATAGGCCGGAGGAAGCCATAGGCCGGAGGAAGCCATGAACCGGAAGAAACAAAATCCGAAGGAAACCATGAACCGGAAGAAACAAAATCCGAAGGAAATAAAATCCGGAGGAAACCATGAACCGTTTGAAAGGTCGTTATATGAGCAGATTGAATTTTTTTGATTCCACATTGAGAGATGGCTCACATGCAATCAAACACCAGATAACCGAGGAGAACATCATCGATTATTGCAAGGCGATGGATTCCGCGGGGATGTACACCATCCTTGTCGGACACGGGAACGGTCTGGGTGCTTCTTCCCTTCAAGTCGGGATTTCTTTGCTGGATGATGCCAGAATGCTTGCAATCGCCCGCGAGAATCTGGAAAAGACTAAGCTCGGGGCATTCCTTATTCCCGGATTCGGCACGATCCGGGAACATATCGAACCCGCCATTGAGCTGGGGGTGGATCTGGTATGTGTCGCCTGCCACTGTACCGAGGCGGATGTGACAAGACAGCATCTGGAATTTGTCCGGAACAAGGGGAAAGAGGCATACGGCGTCCTGATGATGTATCACATGGCCTCCACCGAGAAGCTCCTCGAAGAAGCGCTGAAGATGCAGTCGTATGGCGCCATGGGCGTCATTATCATGGATTCCGCAGGCGCATCGACTCCTGAATTGACCAAAAAAACCATCAGCACCCTTTATGACAATCTGAATATCAAGGTGGGATTCCACCCTCATAACAACCTCGGTCTGGCAGTGTCAAACGCCTATATCGCTTACAGAGAAGGCGCATCCATCCTGGACGGCACGCTCAGGGGATTCGGCGCCGGAGCGGGGAACTGCCAGCTGGAGGCCTTGGTCGCCTTGCTGGAAAAGACGGGCGTGAAGACCGGCGTGGACTTTTATCGGATGCTGGATACCAGCGAAGGGGTTGTCCGGTCGATGATGGCCGAAGACAAAGGGCTTCGTGCGCTGAATATTGTAAGCGGGATGGCCGGCGTGTTTTCTGCATTTGATTCGCATGTCAAGAAAGCGGCAGCGCAGTTCGGCGTGGATCCGAGGGACATTTTTGTCGAACTGGGCAGAAGAAACGCTGTTGCCGGCCAGGAGGACATGATTGTCGAGATCGCGGAAAAATTAAAGAAAAAGAATAAGACCGATGATATCTCGTATCAGCTGGAATCCCTGCTATGACAACGCGATGTATGGCCAATAACGGTACATAGCCAATAAATGAAAGCCAATGCGGAACAACCATCGGTATGATATGGAATTAGAGGTTACAGGATACTGGAATAAATGAAAAAGGGCAAGGAGAAAGAAAATGAATGTTTCAGAGTATATTTTTGATTTTTTCTATAAAAAGAATCTAGACACGGTTTTCATGGTGACGGGTGGCCAGGCGATGTGGCTCAACGACGCGGTCGGGAAACACGGCGGATACCATATCATCTGCACCCATCACGAGCAGTCCGCGGCGATGTCTGCGGATGCTTACGGGAGAATCACGAACAAGCCCGGAATCGCCCTTGTCACGGCAGGTCCCGGCAGTGTCAACGCCATGAACGGACTGGTCGGAGGGTATACCGATTCCTCTCCCATGATCATCATTTCCGGACAGGCGGCGCTCTCGTTTGTGCAATACCAGGACAAGACCCGGATCCGCCAGTTCGGCATCCAGGGAATCAATATCCGGCCTTTGGTCGAGAATGTCACGAAATTTTTCATCACCGTGGACGATCCGCAGAAAATCGCTTTTTATCTTGAAAAAGCGTATGCCTTTGCAACAACAGGACGTTCTGGACCGGTATGGATCGATGTGCCCCTTGACATTCAGAAGATGGAAGTGGACGAACGCTACTTGATGCATTATAAAGAAGAAGCGCCCCAGGAAGGGCCGGTTACGGCGAAACAGGCGGCGAAACAGGCTTATGAGCTTCTGGCCAAATCAAAAAGACCGGTCCTGCTTGTCGGGCAGGGCGTCAGCCTTGCGGGCGCGAGGGCGGCATTCCGCGAATTTGCCGACAAGGCCCGTATTCCGGTGATCACATCCAGACTGGGAATCGACCTGATCGAAAGCGATAGCGACCTGTATGTCGGACGTCCCGGGAATTACGGAGAGCGCTCCGCCAATTTCGCCATCCAGAATGCCGATCTGATCCTGTCTGTCGGCTGCCGGCTTGCCGCATCCCTTGTCGGACATAATGCCAGAGCATTCGGCAAGAACGCCGTTAAATTCGTGGTGGACATCGACAGGGAAGAATTGGACAAACCGGGCGTCAACATCGATTACAAGGTGAAGATGGATTGCAGGACCTTTTTTGAAAAAATGCAGGAGCAGTTTGATCCGGATGCGATTCCCCGCTATGACGAATGGATCGCTCTTTGCAACAAGTGGAAAAAGGCCTATCCGGTCGTCCTTCCGCAATATAAAGACGAAAAGCCGGTCAATTCCTATTATTTCACCGGTAAATTGTCCGAGTTGGCATCAAAAGAGGATATGATCCTGGTAGACACCGGATCGTGCTTCCATGTGGCCTGCCAGTCATGGAAAATAAAAAAGGGACAGAAATTCCTGACCACCGGCGGACTGTCCTCCATGGGATACTGGGCTGCCGGAATCGGCGCCTGCATGGCGAACAACCGGAAGAACACCATCGTGATCACAGGCGACGGAAGCCTGCAGATGAACATCCAGGAATTCGCCACGATCAGTCATAACAAACTGCCGGTCAAGACATTCATCTTCAATAACAACGGATATCTGCTGATCCGCCACACCCAGAGGAACTTCATGGAGAACCGGCTGGTCGGCGAAGGACCGGCATCCGGCGTCTGGTGCCCGGATGCGCTGGAGATCGCAAAAGCCTATGGGATCAAAGGCGTGAGGATTGACAGCGTCGACGGGATGGAAGAGAAAATCAAAGAGGTTCTCGCCTTTGACGGACCGGTCATCTGCGATGTCATGACACCGGAATGGCAGCTGCTTATTCCGAGGGTCGCCTCCGACAAATTGCCCGACGGAACCCTGGTATCAAGAGAATACGAGGATATGTTCCCTTATCTTCCAAAAGAGGAAGTGGCCGCCAATATGGCCGCAAGCAAGGAATAGAAATCGCAAAAAGGAGCTTTCCGACAGAAATAGACATCCGCAAAGAGGAGCCTTTCGTCAGAAATAGACATCCGAAAAGAGGAGCCTTCCGTCAGGAATAGCGATCCGGGAATGTGAACTTTGTAAAAAATGCGGAGCAAAAAGGGCTGAATTGAAAACTTTTCAATGATTTGAACAATATGAATTGAAAAAGCGGCAGGAATTGATAAAATTGTAAAAATGAGACAAAAGAGATCCGTAAGGCAGGAGATAAAGAAGGAGGAGCGAAGACGTGGATCGTGTTGTTGTCACCGGCGCTACCGGCATGCTGGGAATAGCACTCATTGAAGAATGCATACGGAACAAGACGCATGTCCTGGCGATTGTCCGTCCCCGCTCCCTGAAACGGGAACGTCTTCCTTCCTCGGAGTTTGTCCGGGTCGTGGAATGCGATCTGTCGAACCTTCGAAGCCTGGCCTGTTCTGATGGGATCAACGAAAAATACGAGGTGTTCTACCATTTCGGATGGCAGGGCACGGACAAGACCGACCGATACGATCCCTCCGTCCAGCTGGAAAATGTTCGATACACACTGGACGCGGTCCGGCTGGCCAAAAGACTGGGGTGCGGCACGTTTGTCGGAGCCGGGTCCCAGGCTGAGTACGGCAGGGTGTCCGCGAAACTCTCCCCGGAGACCCCGGTCAATCCGGATTTCGCTTATGGCGTCGCAAAATACGCCGCATTCAAACTGAGCTTTCTTCTGGCCGACGAACTGGGAATGCGGCATATCTGGGCAAGGGTGCTCAGCGTATACGGACCTGGCGACGGCGAGAACACCATGATCATGGCCGGGATAAGACAGCTGCTGTCGGGAACCCGGCCGGTGTATACGAAAGGCGAACAGTTCTGGGATTATCTGTATTGCGGAGATGCGGCGGAAGCGTTTTACCGGATGGGGGAGAAGACAAAGCACCATGCGGTCTACTGTCTGGGAAGCGGCGTGGCGAGGCCTCTCCGAGAATATATCGAAATCATGCGGGACGCGGTGGATCCCGCACTGGATATCGGGCTGGGTGAAGTGGAATACCAGAAGAACCAGGTGATGTATCTGTGCGCCGACATCGACAATCTTTCAAACGACACAGGATTTGTGCCGCGAACCGATTTTGAATCGGGCATTCAAAAGACAATCAAGTGGGTGAGGGAGAGTATGGGCAAATGAAAAAAATCAGCATTCTGATTCCAACGTTCAATGAAGAAGACAACGTCATTCCCCTGGCAGCTGCGATCCGGAATTTGTTCGAATCCAAGCTTCCTTTATATGAATACGAAATCGTCTTCATCGACAATTATTCCAAAGATTCGACAAGACTCAAGCTCCAAGGGTTGTGTGCCACTGATAAAAAGATCAAAGCCATTTTTAATGCCAGGAATTTCGGCCATATCAAATCTCCTTTCTATGGCCTGACCCAGACGACGGGGGATTGCTCCATCCTCATGTGTGCGGATTTCCAGGACCCGGTCGACATGATCGCCGATTTTATCCATGGATGGGAGGAAGGCTATAAAATTGTCATCGGCATTAAGAATAAAAGCAAAGAGAACAGGCTGATGTATATGCTGCGGTCGTACTATTACCGGACCATCAAGAAAATATCGGACGTGGAGCAGATCGAGCAATTCACCGGATTCGGCCTGTACGACCGAGCTTTTGTGGATGTGTTACGAAACCTGGACGACCCGATGCCGTACATGCGCGGGATTGTCGCGGAGCTTGGGTTTGAACGCAAGGAAATCTGCTACCAGCAGCAAAAAAGACGGGCGGGAAAAACAAAAAACAACTGGTACACCCTTTACGATATCGGGATGATCGGAATCACCTCCTACTCCAAGATCATCATGAGAATGGCGACAATCTTTGGATTTATCCTTTCCGGGCTCAGCTTTATCACTGCGATTGTCTATACGGTTTTCAAACTGCTCTACTGGGACCGCTTTCCGGCCGGCACGGCTCCGATCCTGATCGGCGTTTTTCTGATCGGCTCCCTGCAGCTGTTCTTTATCGGATTCATGGGGGAATATATCCTAAACATCAATAC
>CAZJXH010000237.1:0-5838 GCA_964549475.1 uncultured Oscillospiraceae bacterium | reverse complement strand
TTGAACGAGCGTACAGATACCTTTTGTGAACGGTGCTTTGCTCCCTGGGACGACATGCAGGAACAGATGCGCAAAGAATCGATTCCGCTGTTTTCGATCGAGACCAGGACACCTATCCGGGAGTTTGACATTGTTGGATTCACTCTGCAATATGAGATGTGTTATTCCAATGTCCTGCTGATGCTCGATCTGGCCGGGATTCCTTTGTATTCGAAAGACCGGACAGAAAAGGACCCGATTGTGGTGGCAGGGGGTCCCTGTGCATTTAATGCAGAACCGGTGGCTGATTTTTTCGATATCGTGTTTATTGGAGAAGGAGAGAACCCGATCAACCGGTTCATGGACCTTTTCGACCAATATAAAAAATCAGGAAATGGCTCGAAATCGGAATTTCTCAAAGAAGTGGCAATGAAGATCGAAGGCGCTTATGTTCCATCTTTATATACTGCCTCCTACAATGAGGACGGTACGGTTTCCTCCATCTTGCCCGATGTTCCCGGAATTCCGTCGAAAATAAAAAAGGCGATCGTGATGGATCTGTACAATGTTTATTATCCTACGAAAGTGATCGTTCCAAATACGGAAGTTGTTCATGACCGGATTTTCCTGGAGGTTTTTCGCGGATGCCTGCGCGGATGCAGATTCTGCCAGGCTGGATTTATCACCCGCCCGGTTCGGGAAAAGTCGCCGCAAGCGCTGTTGATCCAGACGAAACTGGCTCAGGCTGAGACCGGTTATGATGAAATCGGGCTTCTGTCCTTGTCGACAAGCGACTATTCAAAATTCGCAGAGCTGACGCAATCCTTGCTGTGCGAGATGGAAAAGACACACTCAAGCCTCTCTCTTCCATCTTTGCGTGTCGACTCATTCAATCTGAATGTGATGCAGAAAGCGCAAAAAACACGAAAAAGCGGACTGACCTTCGCTCCTGAAGCCGGAACCGACCGATTGCGGAATGTCATCAATAAAGGAATTACTGAAGAAAACCTTGTGGATTCGATGAAACTGGCCTTTGAGGGCGGGTGGAGCAGCGTGAAATTGTATTTCATGCTCGGACTTCCGACGGAAACGATGGAAGATGTGGAGGGGATCGCACTCGTTGCACGAATGATCGAAAAATTGTATACTTCGCCTTCCAAGGACTTTAGAAGGAGGCCTCTTGAACTGACCGTCAGTGCCGCTATGTTCATTCCGAAACCATTCACACCGTTCCAATGGGAACCGCAGGATTCCATGGAATCCTTGAATGAGAAACAACAGCATCTTCGCTCGATGATAAAAAGCCGCAACGTCAAATTTCAATGGCATGGATCAAAATCCTCTTTTTGGGAAGGCGTACTGGCGAGAGGGGACCGCAGATTATCCAGCGTAATTTATAAGGCTTATAAGCGTGGATGCCAGTTTGATTCATGGGATGATCATTTCAATCTGGATGTTTATCTGTCGTGTATGGACGAGGAAGGCTTGTCTCCGGCTTTTTATGCCAATCGAAGACGAGAGGAAAAGGAAATTTTCCCTTGGGAACATATTGATTGTGGCGTAACGAAAGAATTCCTGCTGGAAGAAAACCATCTTGCACACCAGGAAACGCTGACTCCGCAATGTCGGCTTTCCTGCTCTTCCTGCGGGGCGAATCAGTTTGGCGGAGGTGTCTGTTTTGAATAAGCCAAATGCAAAAAACAAATCCCTTCCACTGTCTCCCAACCTTAAAACCGGAGAATATCTGGAAACCTCGATCATCCGGATCCGTTTCGCACGAAAAGGGGCGACTTCTTTCGTTGCTCATCTGGATATGATGAGGATTTTCGAACGGGCGATGAAACGTGCGGCGATCGACTGTGAATATTCCCAGGGATTCAATCCGCGCCCTGTCATGGCATTCGCATTGCCTCTGGGTGTGGGGGTGGAAACAATCGATGATTATGTCGATATTACGGTGAAAGGCCAGATTGCGCCTGTTGATGTGGTTTCACGGCTAAAAAGGACGATGCCGGCAGGAATTGATGTGATTGGTGCGATCATCGCACCGCCGAACAAGGACAGTATGATGGCGCAAGTCTCCGCCGCCCAGTATTTATTCTTGTCGCCGAATATCGCACAGGCTCAAAAAGCGATTCTGGAAGCACCTACCCTCATGGTGACAAAAACATCAAAGGGGGAGAAAAAAATCATTGATGCGAAACCGCTCATCCTTTCCATCGAAATACAGGACCCAAATTCAATCAAGGTTCTTGTGAAAGCAGGAAGCAAAGAAAATCTGCGGCCCGATCTTTTTCTAGAAAGTCTGGCCGGAATCCGTTTTTTCTCACAAGAGGATGCATTCAACACCCAGATCATTCGAATCGGTACATTTTTCCGGGAACCGGACGGGAAGCTTGTCCGCCCTATATAAGGTGTTTTCTATTGCATAATATACACAATACACAAACTTTGTGCAAAATGGACTTTATTTTCTTACAATATTGTAATAAATACATAATATAAATATTCCCGAAAAGCCTTGACGAAATATTTCTTTGTGGTAAAGTTATACTATATATTGCGGTTGCTAAAGAACAAAACCCCCTAGATATAGTGCGAAAATCCTGCGAAAACGGATGAATCAGGGCTTTTTATTCTTTGTAGAGCATTTGTCGCCATGGAAAATCATCTTTGAAAAGAGATTGAATCGCTAAAAGATAGCCTATAGATTGCCAATGCATTGGAGCATTCCATTCGAGCATTCAAGTAGTGAACAAGAGGTGAATAGGACCGAAATATGCAATGCAGCCATTGCAAATTGAATTATTTTTCCGTAGTTTTATAACCAGATTGATTATGGTAAAAGACCTATATTTTACCAACGACTTGATAAAGAAGGGAAATAAAAACAGATGATTACACGAGTTAGAAAAAGAGATGGCAGAGAGGCTCCTTTTAATATTGAGAAAATTGCGAATGCAATCTATAAGGCATTGGAAGCAGCAAATGAAATCCCAACAGATGGAGTTGTGGTGAACCGGCGGGACTTGAGCATGGACCTCGCATCCAAGGCGGCGGAATACCTGGAAATGACTGCGACACAGATTCCGGAGATCGAACAGATCCAGGACTTTGTTGAGAAGGTTCTGATGGAGGCCGGCTATTCGGAAACGGCAAAGAAATATATCCTATACCGCGCGGAGCGCAATCGCATCCGTGAGATGAACACACGATTGATGCAGACCTATCATGACATTACGACGAAAGACGCGAAAGAAAGCGATCTCAAACGGGATAATGCCAATGTGGATGGAAACACCGCAATGGGAACGATGCTGAAATATGGTTCCGAAGGCTCGAAAATGTATTACGAAATGTTCATGCTCAAACCGGAGCACAGCGAAGCCCACAAAGAAGGGCTGATTCATATCCATGATCTGGATTTCTATTCCCTTACAATGACTTGCTGCCAGATTGATTTGATCCGCCTGTTCAAAGGTGGCTTTTCAACCGGACATGGTACCTTGCGGGAACCCAAAGATATTCGCAGCTACTCCGCGCTTGCCTGCATAGCGATTCAATCCAATCAGAATGACCAGCATGGCGGACAGTCCGTTCCCAATTTTGATTATGCGATGGCGCAAGGGGTTGTATGGACTTATAGAAAGCTCTACATCAACAATATGGCTAAAGCGCTTGAGCTGGTTTTGGACACGACGGATGCCGTAGCACAGGCAAAAATGATCGTACAGAAGATTTATGAGGAAATCGGTCTTTATCCGGGGCTGCTGATGGATTCCTCGTATAGTCAAAAAGAGAAAGACCATTTAGGTAAATTTACAGCAAATGAAAAACAGATCGAGCGGATCCAGTCCTTTGTCGTTCAGCATACATGGGAAGAGACCGATAAAGCTTGCTACCAGGCAATGGAGGCATTGATCCACAATTTGAATTCCATGCATAGCAGAGCCGGAGCCCAAACTCCTTTCAGCTCCATCAACTATGGAATGGACACTTCCGCGGAAGCACGCATGGTCATCCGCAATTTACTGAAAGCGACAGAAGCGGGACTTGGAAACGGGGAGACACCGATTTTCCCGATCCAGATATTCAAAGTGAAGAAAGGCATCAACTTCGATCCGGGAGATCCCAATTATGACCTTTTCAAGCTTGCCTGCAGAACAAGCGCAAAAAGACTTTTCCCTAACTTTGCTTTCCAGGACGCACCATACAATATTAAATATTATGACCCGAAACGCCCTGAAACCGAAATCGCTTATATGGGATGCCGGACAAGAGTGGTGGCGAATATCTATGATCCTACCAGAGAGCAGACTTTCCGCAGGGGGAATCTGAGCTTCAGCACCATCAACCTTCCACGCTGCGCTATCATGTCCAAAGGAGACCGAAAACAATTTTACAAGTTCCTCGACAGTACGCTTGATCTGGTTGCCGATCAGCTCCTCGAAAGGCTTGAAGTGCAATCACGCAAGAAAGTTTACAATTTTCCTTTCCTGATGGGACAAGGAATCTGGCTTGATTCTGAGAAGTTGAAATGGGACGATGAAATCCGGGAGATCATCAAACACGGGACGCTGTCCATCGGCTTTATCGGGCTGGCGGAGACTTTGATTTATCTGACAGGCAAACACCATGGCGAATCGGCCGAGGCGCAGGCATTCGGCCTGGAGATTGTTTCTCACATGCGGTCATTCTGCGATGATATGGCACGAAAAACAGGTTTGAATTTTTCCTTGCTTGCAACGCCGGCAGAAGGTCTCTCTGGCAGATTTGTCAAAATAGACAAGAAAAAATATGGCAGAATTCCAGGCGTGACGGATAAGGAATATTATACGAACAGTTTCCATGTACCGGTTTATTATCCAATCAGCGCTTTTGACAAAATTAAAATCGAAGCACCGTATCATAGCCTAACGAATGCAGGGCACATCACCTATGTTGAATTGGACGGGGATACGACCCAAAACGTGGAAGCATTTGAAAAAGTCGTCCGGTATATGGCGGAACAAGGCATAGGATATGGTTCCATCAACCATCCAATCGACAGAGATCCCGTATGCGGATACAATGGAATCATAGGAGATACCTGTCCTGTCTGTGGAAGAAAAGACGGAGAGGATGGCATCTCATTCGAACGGATCCGTCGAATCACAGGATATCTGGTCGGTACACTGGATCGGTTCAACAATGCAAAACGCGCGGAAGTTGCCGACCGCATCAAGCATAGATTATAGAACAATTCCTTTTTTATATATTTTTATACTCAATAGGAGACATGATCAAATGATTCGCGTTGCCGGCATTGTTAAAAATTCCATTACGGACGGGCCAGGGTTTCGTTATACTATTTTCACACAAGGATGTCCTCATAACTGCTTTGGCTGTCACAATCCAGAGAGCCATTCCTTTACGGATGGCGAGGATTTCTCCAGGGAGAAAATCATCGAAGAGATTCTTGAGGATGAATTGCTCGACGGAGTGACTTTCAGTGGGGGGGAACCTTTCATGCAGGCGCAGGAACTGGCTCTTCTAGCTTCCGAGATAAGGCGGAAGTCCAATTTGAATATCTTCTGTTTTACAGGGTATACATGGGATGAACTGGTTGAACAAGCCAAGACAAGGCCAGGGTGGGATGATTTGCTCCAAGAAATCGATGTGATTATCGATGGAAGATTCGAACAGGCGCTAAAATCAATGGACCTTCGCTTTAGAGGATCTTCCAATCAATGCGCGGTCGATGTGAAGCAATCCTTGAAATTGAAACACAAAGTCGAAATCGACATCTGACCTTTTTCATCCATTTTATTATGTTCTTTATTTCCTTCCTTCCTTCCTTCCTTCCTTCTTTCCTTCCTT
>CAZJXH010000236.1:0-5897 GCA_964549475.1 uncultured Oscillospiraceae bacterium | reverse complement strand
GTACCGGCCTGTTGATAAAAGAAAACGAAGTTGTGTTCAGAATTTGGGAAAGGAGCGTATGGTCTGGCTTTTGCTATATCATACAATGGAAGATATGTATTTTGATTTGTTCTATGCGGCTGCCCTGATCATCGCCCTGCTAGCGGTTTTATTGCTGATTGTTTTTTATATTCCGCTGTCAGGGATGAAAGCTTCCTTGAAGAGCGCCTGCAGGCACTTGAACAGCGAATGGAAGATTCAGGGGAATCCCACTTTTTTTCTGATGGACGGATACCAATTGTTTTCGGACAAAAAACTCCATGCGTTATGGAACCGGTATTTAACCTCGATCGGCAATTATAAGGGGAATTATCAGTATGCGAATGTTTTTGAATATTTTTCTCCGGACAAGACAATCGAAGAGACAACCAATACGGCTCTGGCATCTTTTGCACCGATTATCCTGTCTGTATCGGGGATGATTCTCACAGCGGCGGCATTCCTGTATTATGCTTTTTTTTCCACAATAACAACGAACATGCGGATCGAAGCCTCTATCCTGATCCTGTCGGTCATTCTGGCTGCTCTGATCCTGTCAGCCTATTATAAAGCCCTTGTTTATCAAACCCGCACCCAGCTCCGGACATTCTCTCAATGGATTGCCATGACCCATCAGACGATGCCCGGCTTATCCGAACAGCTTGCCGATGTCCGCTGGTCCATGCATTCCTACAACAGGGAACAGCTGAAGTTTTATGCGGGGCTGAATGATCATATCGCTGACAATACGATCAAGGCGATCGAGCCGTTCCTCGAAGAAACGAAGAAAATGATCGGAGATTTTGTATCCGCTACCACTGAAAGGCAGATCGAATCCATGCAGCGTCTTGCGGAACACTTTGCAGAGACAACGACACAGCTGTATCTTGAACAAATCGGGAAGATATCCGAAACGACCGGATCGATGGCGGAAATCCAGTCAAAAACCGCTGAAACACTGCAATCGGTCACATCGATTTATACAGAATCGAAGGATTGTATCCTGCAAGTGGGAGATGCTTCCAATCAAGTCCTGGCGGGGTATGACGATCATCTGACCCAAGTCAGGGCGATGAATGAGACCCTCTCGGAAAGCGTCCTGCAGCTGGAAGGTCTGGTGGAGTACATCCGGAATAATTCCCGCAATCAGAATTTCACCATAGAGAATCTGACGAAATTCCAAGATGACCTGCTGAATGCCTCGAATCAATCCATGAATGCGATGCAGACCTTTTTTGATGATTTCAAAGACCAGTACTCCTCCTCGATCATTTCGCTGCGCGCCGCTTCCGGCGATATGCTTGCGGCGGGCGAACTGCTGAAAGGATCCTACACCGGGCTGGCGGAAGGCGTCAATCACGAAGTCGATCAGGTTTTCCATACATTCGAGCAAGACCTTGCAACGATTTCCGTCCATCTGAGCCAATCCATCCAGGACCTTCAAGAAGCCATTGACGAGCTTCCGGAAATTTTACGCCGCATCAATCCAGCCAAGATGTAACAGGGGAGATTAAATGGGGCAAATGGGGAAGACGTTCGAAAAAAAAACTGAAACAGCAAGGATTGCAAGAGAGAATCCCCTTCTTCAAGCGGCGATCAAGACCATCTCTGAAAAAGACGCACTGTACAATATTCATCGCAATTCCCCGGATGACAGCGAATTCGATATCGCCGGCTGCTTGTATCTTTTTCACATGACCGATGAGGCGATCCTGAAGAATGCGATTTTTTCCCTGACCAAGAAGCAGATATCCGCTATTCTATGGCAGCTGCCGACACTGCTTGAAATATTCAATGAGAACAAGATCCTTCCGATTATCCGGATGCGTTATCGGAAGTATGTTTTCCGCATTTTGTACCTTTTGTGGCAGGACTACTATGACAAGCCGAAATTCCGCAATCTTTTCCTCTATGTGGTGAATAACCCGAAAACAGCCGAATATGTCAAAGAAGTGAATTTTTCGGCGGAAACACTGCGGTCCATCGCTCTTTCAAGCCAGGCGGATAATAAATTCATCGAGCTGGCCAGAACAGAACAGCTTGATATGCGGGAATTCCTGTCTTTTCACAAAATAAACCGGGATTCGGTTATCGCAATCGATGCGATGAGTGTGTTCTTTCTCTTCTGCTCCGGGCAGGACTATATTGAATTCGGCAGTGAACGGCTGATCATCGCGCTCATGCGGTTTGAAACGAAGAACCAGGCAAAGATATTGAATAATATGCTTCGAAAATTAAACCGGGAGGAAAGACTGGCGCTCAAGGATGTCTTTCAATATTTCATCTATAAATACAGCCTCCGCGGTACAGAAAAAATCCATGAATTCTGGCTGCTGATCCAGCCGGAACTGCTGGAAACCATGCAGGAAGAATTTAATTGAAAATAGTCCATGAAACAGGTAGAATTGGATTATACAAATAACATGACCCTATCGGCATCCCCGAACAAACAGGAGAGAATGGTGGTGGATCGAATCAGAAAGTCGAATGGAACCAGGGATATAGGAAAAAGCGATAAAAGGAACAGCAAAAGCGGAAGCGCGCTGGTCTATGTCCTTGTGGTCATTCTTGCACTAAGCGTTCTGGCCACAACCATATTGTCGATTCTTGCGTCGAATACGCAACAGGCGAAATACCAGCAAGATTCGATGGAAGCCTATTATCTGGCGTATTCGGGCGTGCAGATGGCCTATTCGGCACTGCTTGCGAACAGCAATGCCAAATTGAACGAACTGACACGGACCACCAATCCGGTCCTGGAGCAGCGGCAGACCGATATCGATTATGAAAACGGCACCATCACCGTTACAGCGAAAAAATCGACCGATACCGGCTATGGCGGCTGGATCATTATTACGGCCGTCGCAACGCTGAAAGACAGTGATGCGCAATATACCAGAAGCATGTATTTTGATCCGTCAAACCCGATTGATGTTGTATGGAAAAGCAATTAAGGAGAGGCTGTCAATGAAAAGAAGAAGGGGCGTAACCCTGATCGAACTACTCATCGCACTGGCGTTGTTTTCCCTAGTCATGGCGGCAACCGTCGGATTGCTGAGTTTCGGGCTGAAAGTCAATACAATGACGGCCGGCGAGTTTGACATGCAGACGACTCTTCGGGTCATGTCCCAGAAAGTCAACGAAACCATCCGGGATGCCGCGGCGGTTTTTTTACTGCACCGCGACAATGCGGATAATCTGACCGATGAATGGAATTATGTCATGCTGAACAGCGACAAGACGCAAATTGTCGAATACTACTGGGACAGCGTGACGAAAACTCACATAGAACGTCCGATAACGATAAGAATAGACGGCGTCGTCATGGATTTCGGCTTCACCAAAGCAACCGCGGCGAATGAGAGCAACCTGCTGGCATTCAACCTTGCCGTGAATCAAAACGGCGCTTCCAGGAATATCACCACCCAGGTACTGGCGCAAAACTCCCTCCAGGTCATGGACCGGGCGTATGGGAAAACGGCCAATGTCCTGGCTTATAAAATCGATGTGCGGATCACGGAAGTGGCGAATAAAAATGCGGATGTGGCGTTTGTTCTGGACAAATCAGGGAGCATGGGCTACACGATGGATGGATATTATTATGGAGATGACTATTCCTACGACCCTGCTGATTTTTCCAGGCTGAAGCTGATGAAAACCGAAGCGGTCCGGATGATCACCGAGCTTTCGAAGCGGCCGAACATCTATGTAAGCATCAATCCATTTTCGACCAGTGCGAACGCATCCCAGCCCATGCTGAACGCGCAGGTGAACAATACGACAAACACCGGACTGGTCAATATGGTCAATGCGTTACATGCCGGCGGAGGCACAAACACGGGAGACGGAATCCGGAGGGCGTTCTATCAGATCAAGGCGTTCAACGAGCTTCCGCAAAACCTGGGCAGTACGAATAAAAACTTTATGATCATCCTGGTGGATGGTGTGACAACGTATGGAAGTGTCACAAGGGTTTCCACGCTGACCAGCAGCTATTATTATCCAAGCATCACACAGAATGGCTCGGTGTATCTTTATACCAACTATACTTATTCTAGGAAGAAATATACCTATTATTATAAACATGCCGACTATGTTCTTGGGAACGGCAACATCAGCGAATCCATGGCATCGGACAATACGAATTATCCATCCGGGCGGGTTTACGGAGATGGCGGCTCTCTTGACATCTGGGGCACGAATTATGTGGATACCATCGGACAGATGGTCAGAGACTATAAAAAAGAGACGAATGAGGCGATCAAGGTCTATGTCATCGGATTTTCCGCAGATTCCTCGGATTATGACAGCCTGCAGGATATCGCCATGGCGACAACGGGGAACACCAAATACTATACAGCCGGGTCTTCCGCGGCGCTGCAGGATATATTCTCCTCGATCCAAAGAGACATCAGCGATGCGCTATGGCAAATCGGCGGTCCGGACTAGCACTTGATTACCCCTGATTCCATCGGATACCGCCGGCTGAATTCCAGTATGGCTGCGTGGTGTCAATCAGTCCCCGTCCTGCCCTACAGAAATTTTCCTCGGCGGGTAACATAGGTTCTAGAATTAACAAGGTACTAGGAGGGATTTATTTGAAAAACAAAGGAATGACACTGCTTGAAATCATGATTGCTGTTGCTCTGATCAGCATCGCTGCGGCCTGTCTTCTGCCTGCGATCACCTACGGATTTGTCACATTGGCCCATTCACAGACAATCACCCAGAATATGTTTGATTCGCAGACACTCATGGAACAGCAGATCGAACTCAAACAGGACCTTGCTCCGACGGATGTGAATACAACACAGACAATAACCGTTTTCGGAACTCCTGTGAAGGGGCATGTGATCAACGTCACCTCGCTAGGTGCGGATCTCCATATTTTTTTACCGAAGAGGCCGCTTGTAAACAATGTCCCGATCCTCCTGGCGCCTTCTACAACGAGTGTCAGAAAAAATACGGCCAATGTCAGCCCGCAGCCTAAAATCATCGATGCATTGGACAATACGCTGGATATCTTCACAACGGATGTCTATATCACCACAGCGACACAGCAGTATTTTCTGATGAACACCTTCCGGTGGTACGTTTCGGATGAAATGGATTCCCCGGTGACGCCAAGCGGCATGACGAAAGACTATTTTGCCATCAAAGAATGGAATGAGGCGAAATCCCTGCTGTCTTATGCGCAGTCAAACAGTCTGAGCTTTATTCCAAACATCAAGATTGATTATAATAAATTCAGCATCAAGGAACTGACGGACAATTTGAGCTTATCCCAAAAAGACATCATCACACGGTTTGGCAACCGCTATGTGCGATACGGCGTCACGCCCTATTCTGTCATAGGCCGGGTGGGAAAAGAGGAGCTAAGCGCGCCGATATACCTTTCGGCGCCAAGGATTGTCATCGTCAGCGCGACATATTCGAAAAATGTCGTAACCGTGAAATTTTCGGACAATATCACCCCGACGGTATCCCTCTCTCAAATTGTGATGAATGAATCCCTGGGGGTGCCAACCAATGCGTACCGATCCGCCACGGACAGCAAATCTCTTGTGATTGAACTGGACCATATTATCAATCCGGTACAGGCTCTGAACAACAATAAAATCAACACAGGCGCCGTTGAGTCCGCGACCTACGGAGCGATCTCCATATGGTCCGGCAATGTTCCCGGGGGGAGCTTCACCATAGTGCCGGCTCCTTAAGATCCTATGAAACCCCCTGAGCTTTTACACAACCTGCCGTCCCTATTTCCCATTTTTCACTAAAAAAATTGTGTAATTGAAGTGCCTACATACATATGTAATTGAAGTGGGTTGAATGAAAAAGTAAATTCCACTGGGAAGTAAATTCCGGTATGAAGGAGA
>CAZJXH010000235.1:0-5914 GCA_964549475.1 uncultured Oscillospiraceae bacterium | reverse complement strand
TGCCTTAATACGGAAACGGTCAAGCTCTGCCTGCGATATCAGATCGCCTGCATGGCCGGTGCGATGACGGTCAAGGAAACGATGGACTGCCTTGAAGCGGGAGCCGATATTATCAAGATATTTCCTGGCAACTTGTTTGGACCGGCAATCATCAAAGCAATCAAAGGACCGCTGCCGCAGGCGCGAATGATGCCTACGGGCGGTGTGAATGCGCAAAATGCCGGCGAATGGATCAAAGCCGGCGCCATTGCGGTCGGCGCGGGAAGCGATCTGACGAAAGGGGCAAAAACCGGGGATTATGATTCGATCGTAGCCATCGGAAAAGAGATGATCGCAGAAGTGAAAGCCGCACGCAAGTAAATCCGGTCTGCCAGATATAAATGCGGCAGGTCAGATGGGGATACTCATCTTTTGCCAACATAAAGGATTTTAAGCATCTCTGTTTACTGCCGAAAGTATACATCAGGAGGAAAAACGATCCTTATGAACTGGTATGGATCGTTAGGCATTTCATCAAATCCTGAAAGCAATGCACCTCCCCGACAACAAGATTTTAGGAGGAAAAACGATCCTTATGAACTGGTATGGATCGTTAGGCATTTCATCAATGTTTGCATGAAATGCACCTCCCTTGCAAATCTATTATAGGAGGATTGTCAAATGAAAGCTCGCTTGGTTCCATTCTATTTTTCAGAGGCAAATGAACGGGAAAGGCAGGAGTTCTCCGTTCAAATCGAACGCTTGAAAGAATTCTACGGCGATGTGGCGGAATTCCTTCCTGCAACGCTCGTAGGCGATCCCATTCCCGATGCGGATGCGATCTTGTTCCCGCAATTGATCTTTGCCGCTTTCCGGCATAATGATGAAATGAAAAGCTATGGATTACCCATGATTGTGCTCACTTCACGCTTTGGCACGGTGGAGATGTGGGACTGGGAAGTCATCACCTATCTGCGCGACCTGGGCTGCAATGTGTTTTCTCCCTACAGCATCGATATGGCAAAAACCATCCTGCGCGCTATTGCAGTGAAAAGCAGCTTGAAAGCGGGAGCAAAGTTCCTGATGTTTCAGGATACACCGGGCGAAGGCATGCAGGCCAATATTTTCAAACGCTTTTATTGGTGGGAAGAGGAGAGCACCAGAACAATGGAAGATACCTTTGGCTGCAAGCTGATTTATCGCAGTTGGAAAGCGGTAGGAGATCGCGCTAGACAAATTTCAGATGAGAACGCGAAAAAGGTGGGAGAAGACTGGAATATTCACCAGGAGAATGTCTGCGAAACGGCTTATCTGCGGGCCGTTAAAATCTATATCGCAGTCAAGGAAGTCATCGATGAGATTGGCGATGTTGCCGGTGTGGGGTCGAATTGCCTGAATGAGTCCTTTCATTGCGACACAACGCCATGTCTCGCATGGAATATGCTTTTTGAGCGCGATCATATCATCTGGGCCTGCGAGGGAGATACACTGACCTTGTTATCGACCTATATTATTTATCGTTCGATCGAAAAACCGATTATGATGACAAATTTGTATCCGTTCCTGGTTGGTATGGCAGCGCTTGCCCACGAGCATATCGATCAGTTCCCTGATATCGAAGATCCGGATAATCACGCGCTTGGCGTGCATTGCGGTTATTTTGGACTTGTACCGAGAAGCTTTTGCTCCGAGTGGACGCTTCGCCCGAAAGTGCTTGCGATCGTGGATGACCAGGCGATTGTTGTGGATTGCCGCTTGCCGAAAGGGCCTGTGACGCTGGCAAAGATTTTTCCCGGTTTCAAGAAATTGAGCATAATCGAGGCGGAAATCGAGGACTATGTCCAGTATCCCGGTTCGGATTGCAGGAATGGCGCATTGATCCGCTATAAGGACGGCCATAAGGTGATGGATGCTCTTTGTTCGCACCATTCGTTGATTGTTTCCGGAAATGTGAAGCCGCAGATGCTGCAAATGGCAAAGGTGTTCGGATTTAGTACAATCGAACTGTGATAAGCATGGGCCAATCGATCGAACTGTAAAAAAGCATGAGTCAATCGATTTACATGCCCTTGTTTTCGTTTTCCATTCTAGTCCTTTGTTACCTCTAATTCCATATGATACCGCCGGTTAAATTCCAGTATGGCTGCGTTGGTGTCAATTATCCACTACCTTGCCCTTCAGAAATTTTCCTCGTCGGATAACATATGTTTTAGAGTTCACAAAGTACTGGCGCAAACCACTTTAATTCCGGTTCCGCGCACTGTTTCCACAAATCCTGCGTCGGCATGTTCGTCCGTGATCAGCACATCCACGCTCGATAACGGCGCATAGGCTGCAAAAGCGGTTCGATCGATTTTACTTTTGTCAGCAAGTAAAATGACTTGATCCGCCATTTGGATGATCTGCCTTTTGATGCTTGCCATATCAATCGACGGAGTAGATAAACCGTTTTTGACGCTGATCCCATTCACAGCGACAAACGCTTTGTCCACGTGCAGCGCGGACATCATATCCAAAGCGGATTGTCCTGCCGTACAGCGGAAATGGTGGCGCACCAGACCGCCGATCATAATGATCGTCACCTCGGTATTGTTTTCCAGCCATGCGGCTATTTGCAGATCATTGGTCACGACCGTCAGGTCTTGAAAGCCACGGAGCATTTTTGCCATTTCGAATGTAGTTGTTCCGGTATCCAGCGCAATGGCATCGCCTTCCTGGATATATTCCAGCGCGGCTTTGGCAATCGCGCGTTTCTCTTCTACATTCTGTATTTCTTTTTGATCGGTATTCAATTCATATGCTGTTTTCTTACAGCTGATGGCCCCGCCATGAATCCGGTTGACCGCGCCCCGCCCTTCCAAATCGCGAAGATCGTTGCGGATGGTTGCCGGTGATACTTTAAATTGATCACACAGCTCATTCACGCTGATATTCCCGTTTTGATTCACAATATCCACAATTTGCTCTTGGCGGACTTGCGCAAGCACCCCTTCTGTCTGCTTCGGCATTGCATTGCTCCTTTCGTTTCTATCCTGCAGGATTCACTGATTTCTTCTTTCTAATGCAATATGTTTTTTGCTGCTATTAAAATAAATTCTTATATAGTGGGGTGATCTGATCCATCGCTGCCAGATATTTTTCTGCATAGGGGCCGTAGGCTTTGTGTTTCTCCCTATCTGCCATGAATTCAACCCCTTTCTTCATTACCTGCTGAATCGGCTTGTGATAATCGGTCAGCATTCCGGTTCCGACTGCTGCGATGACCGCACTGCCAAGCAATGCCGTCTCACCCGTTTCAAATGTAGTCACAGAGACTCCAAGCACATCGGCCTTGATCTGATTGAACAGCGCGGATTTGGCGCCGCCGCCGATGGTAAGCATTCGATCAAAATGGTCATGGGGATATAGACTGTGCAGCACAGACAAATAATATCCATACTCATATGCGACCGATTCCATGATGGCCCGGTACATATGCCCGCGGGTATGCTTGAAATCGAGTCCGAGGTAGGTGCCTTTCAGATTCGGATTGTTTGGCAGCACCCTCCCGGAGAAATGTGGAATGAACAGGAGGTTCTCGCTGCCGGGCGCCAGCACTTCCGCCTCTGCCTGCAGCTGATCATAGCTTGCCGCAGGGGATCCGCTTAATGTATCCCGGAACCAGCGTACACACATTCCGCCGCCGTTGATATAGGCAAGCGGGAGGAACAGTCCGTCCACCGGACTGCGCATCATTGTCAATGTTTCATATTTCGTATCCGGCACATAACGATCCACCACACTGCAAAGCACGGATGCCGTGCCGGCACAATCCAATAGCAGATCACGCTCGAACATGCCTGAACCGAAGGTGCTTGCCGCAGTATCCCCGCAGCCCGCTGCCACAGGGATGCCCTCCACCAGATTTGAAAGGGCTGCAAATTCTTTTGTCACTTTGCCGACAACATCAAAAGGCGATACAATGCGCGCCATCTTTTCTTTCGATATGTCAAATGTTTCTAAAAGCTCATCCGACCATGTTTTATTCGCAGTATCTGCAAAACAGGAGAAATGCAGATGGGTATAGTCAAAATAGGCGTCATTCCCGGAAAGTCCTGTCATTTTTCCGACGACATAGGCGTGCGGAAGGATAAACTTCGCTGTTTTCTTGTATATGTCAGGATGCTCGTTTTTCCACCACAGGATCTTCGGCCCGTGAATATAGGTGGCAGGACCGCCGCTCAGTGCAATGATCCGCTTTCCCGCGCGCGTCCGCATCTCTTCCATATATTTGTCACAGCGCATATCCAGCCAGGAATCATAGTACGTGGAAGCTTCTCCATTGGCCTCTACACCCATGATGCCGGCCATTTGACCATCGATGCCGATTGCGGCGATGTCTGCTGCCGATACACCGGATTTTTCCATCAGCTCCCGAATCGTATTCGCACAGGACAGATAAAGATCCTCCGGCTCCTGCCAGACGGTGCCCGGTTGTGGAGAAATCAGCCTGGATCCTTCAAAAGCCGTTGTGATCAATTCCATCGCTTCGTTGAATAGAGCGGCTTTGGTTCCTTGCGTTCCGATATCAATCCCGATTACATAACTACTCATGATCCACCCTTTTCGCATTATCACTTATTTTCGTTTATTCTCGTATTCTATTATATAGGGCTTAAAATAGGATGTCAACGATAAAACCAGAATTCAGGGCAATCGCTTCTGAAAAGAAATAAAACATGTTTCCCCCACATGATCTTATCCCTTTTCGAAAGCGATTGCCCTGACCGGAATTGGATTGGAAGGGATTGGACAGATCGTAAGAAACCGTAAGAAACCAACAAAAAACAATTGTAAATAGACAGAAAAAGAGGTAGAATGATCTTAATAAGTAAAATCATTTTACGAATTGGTAATTGTCACTGTATCCTATATAATAATTCATTTTAGTATAATGGAGGAATGCAAAATGTTTTGTCTTGAGAATAAAACAGCTCTTATAACGGGGGGCGCAACAGGAATTGGAGCAGCGATATCCATTGCTCTTGCCAGACAAGGAGCCGATATTGCCATTGCCGACAAATCTGAGATAAACCTGTCGGAAACGAAGAAAAGAGCCCTGGAATTTGGTCATAGGGTATTGACGCTTGGCATGGACATCAGGGATTTGAATCAAATTGATCTGGGCGTGGAATTAATAAAAAAAGAGTTTGGCAGGATTGATATTTTGGTCAATAATGCCGGAATCAACAGACCGTTATGCGGCCTTGAGGTGACAGAAGAAAACTGGGATGATCATTATGCAACCAATGTGAAAGGTGGATTTTTTCTGGCTCAGAAGGTGGCTCCCATAATGATCGGCAATCATTGGGGGCGCGTGATATTCATATCCAGCCAGTCCGGCCTTATCGGGATTCCTGGCCAACCGGTATATTGTTCTACAAAGGGAGCCATTATCCAGCTGGTCAGGACACTGGGTCTGGAATGGGCAAAATCCGGAATTACAGTCAATTCAATTGCTCCAACTTTTGTTGAAACAGATCTTACTAGAAAAAGACTGCAGAATCCGGAGTTCTTGGACTTTGTGCTTAAAAAAATACCGGCAGGCAAGCTTGCGACGGTTGACAATATCGCTGCCGCTGCTGTTTTTCTTGCAAGCGAGGAAGCCGGCATGGTGAATTGTCATACTCTTTGTGTGGATGGCGGATGGACAGCTTGGTAAGTTGATTTCTTTTGTTGTTGCACGAAATGCGCTTTGTTGTCGTACAGAAAAAACCTTGCGAGTTTTTCAAATTAAAGTGGGTTTTTATTCTCATTCGGTGAATGTTCCAGCATCGATTGTAAAATGAAAACAGGGTCAGCCTGCATTAAATCTTGAAGCACAAGGATATCTATCGGAAACATCGCAGACATTGTGAAAAAATACGATGGGGATTTCGACTATGAAAACAAGGAA
>CAZJXH010000234.1:0-5932 GCA_964549475.1 uncultured Oscillospiraceae bacterium | reverse complement strand
ACGTAAAAACCTGTTCTTTCACTTCCTTAACGGTGTACCCCGTGTAGCTTGCCCCGGGGATATCGATAAACGTTGCGCCATCCATGCTATATTGAAATTTGAAATCACAAGGGAAACAATAAAGGTCGGTTATGGGAGTCATGCTAACGCTGGTGTATTTCATGATGCTGCCTGCGTCCAGCGCTACCCACTCCTCGCACACCGGATTTTTCTCATCCGTCCAGCCGCTTGACCACGGAGTTGTCGGGTTTCCGTCATTTATATTGATTAATTCCCATCCGGCGGATTCCAGGGTTGATGAAGCCGTTACGGTGAATGGGATCGGCTTTTTCACTTCTGCAAGCTGCTGTTTTGCAGCGTCTATTTCCGCCTGGGTTGCTTCCGTACTCACGGTTGAAAATTCAGCAATCTGCACCAGGTAATTGCCATCTGGATTTGCCGTTCTTTTCGTTATATAAATGCGAACATATTGAGCAACAACAGGTGCCTTGAATTTAAAAACCTGGGCATCGGTACCATTGGCCTTGTAGTCTGTATAGACTGCTTCGGGTATATCAAGCCAGGTACTGGCATCACAGCTGGATTGGAATTTGAAGTCAGCCGGAAAACAGCTGCTCTTCGCCTCTGGCTTTATTGTAATGGATTCAACCTTTTTTACAGACTTATAGTCCGCTTGGATCCATTCGAGGCAGACCGGGCTTTTTTCGCTCAGCCATGCGCTGCTCCACGCGGTTGCAGGGTTGTTGTCGAGCATTTTGTCCGTTTCCCACCCGCTTGTCTTCAAGACAGAGGAAGTCGTTAATACAAAATTCTTCCCGTTCGCTGAGGCATTCCCGTCAGCAGAAGAGGCACTGCCGCTCTGGCTCCCTGTTCCGGAAGTTCCACTGCTGCCTGTGCTGGTACTGGCGGCGGCGCTCGAGGTATTTGCCGCATTCGGGTCTTTTACTCCCTGTGCGCTGTTGGCCGCAGCGGTTGATGCAGTAATTTCGGCATCGGTTGCTGCTGCCATGTCCACTTTTGCTTCAGACATTTGGACTAGGTAGTTCCCATTGCCATCCGCACTTCTCTTGGTAACGTATATTCCCACAAATTTTGCAACGACCGGTGTGTCAAATTTGAATTCTATGATTCCATTGGATAAAATTTTGTAATTGGTGTAGCTTTGCCCTGGAATTTGAATCAGTTTCTGCCCGTCAAAACTATATACAAGCATAAAATCAGCAGGGAAATTGGTCATCTCTTGACGCGGTTGGAAAAAAACCGAAGTGACCTTTTTCACAGCTCTGAGATCCAAAAGCAAAGATTCCGTATGATTTGGCTTTTTTTCATCGATCCAGCCGCTTGACCAGGAAGTAAAAAGATTATTATCGACAAGCTTATTCGTTTCCCAACCAGCAGAGGCCAGTGTCGATGAAGCAATGATATCAAACGCTGTCGTTGTTTCTGCTGCTATATTTAGAATGCTTCCCCCTTGAAAAAGCGAGATTGTCATCCCGATTGCGACTATGGTGCTTATCCATTTTGCCTTTATTTTCAACACTGCTGTTTACCCTCCAATTTATCGAATCGAAACACCATCCCTTTTATCGATGCGAAACATCATCACGGATGCCGTGGTGACGTTTCACATCAACATTCCCTGTCGTCTCGATAACGTTTTAATTTTGCCTTTTGCACTTTTTCGCGACAAACACCGTACTGCAGGCGGCGATCATCCATGCTGCCAATCCCCATATGCTTGCAGGATCGGATGTTTGCGGATTTTCAGTTGCAGCGCTTTTCTGTCCGGACATAAATGTCACTTCAGAAATTTCAACAATATAGTTTCCCCCGTCATCTGCGCTTCTTTTGGTTATATATATCCGGATATAGCGCGCGTTCACCGTGTTTTTAAATGTAAATTTCTGTGCATCAGACGAAGCTGCCGCGTAATCCGTATAGGACTGTCCGGAGATATCCGACCATGTGCTGCCATTATTGCTGTATTGAAGCTTAAAGCTGGCCGGGAAAGCAAAAACATGTCCATTCACTGTTCTTGGTGTGATATACATGGTTCCGACCAATTGGCTGGACCCGAAATCAAATGACAGCCACTCTGTATGGATCGGATTTTTTTCGTCAATCCATTCGCTGCACCAGAAGGTGCCGGCATTCCCGTCAGTGGCCATCGCAGTCGCTGCTGAAGGCGTGTTTTGAAGGGAGGAGGAGCCGGTGACCGAGATGACCGGCACTGCCACAGGAATAAATACGCTTCCACTCCCGGCTGACTCATCTAAATTGGCCGGGTCCCCCGACATCACTTGAATTTCGCTCAGTTCCACAAGATGTTCATTGCTATCCGGGTTAACCCCTTTTTTCGTGATATTCATTCTCAAGTAACGGGTGTTTATAGACTTGTTAAATGGGAATGTCACCCAGTCGGAAGTCGGTGTGGCATAATCAGTAAATGCCATGCCAGGGATATCGGACCAGGATTCGCCGTCGGTGCTGGACTGGAATTTAAAATCAGCAGGGAAATTATATACTTTACCGCCAACGCGTCTTGAAGCAACTTTTATAGAACCAACCGTCTTTCCTGCGTTAAGATCAATCTTTACCCATTCTGAGCACGAGGTGGCATTGACGTCTCCCAGTTGTGCTGTCCATGATTCATTTCCGATATTGCCGTCATTCAATTTGCCAGCCGTAGGACTGGCCGGAGTCAGCTCGCTTGATACGGTGAATCCTGCAGGCAGAAGCACAGGAGCAAACGCCGCATCGGTGGGCTCCGGGTCTGTGGGAGATACCGGAGGCTGTTTCCCGCTGTATATTTCCGCTTCACAAATGGAAATGGAATATTTTTTGCTTCCAGCCGCCGAGTCCCAGGCCTCCCCTTTTTTGGTGATGACCATGCGGATGTATTGAGCTGTGACAGATTGCGCGAAATTGAAATTCATCAATTGGGGAATCGCGGTAAAGCTTGTGTAAGTTTGGCCGGGGATATCCGTCCATTCTGTATTATTGGTACTGGACTGGAATTTAAAATCAACCGGGAACGACACGGCGCGCAGCGTGTTGTCATCCGTCAGGATTTTCGGGAACAGTTGAAGGGCGCCTATGTTTTTTTGTGAACCCAGGTTGAACACGAGATTTTCCGTACTGCTTGAAGAGGTGATATCCGCAATCGCCGCCGCCCAATCGCTGGCATCATAATTTCCATCATTCAGATACCCGATTCTTGGATTTGCAGGATCCACTTCTGTTCCGACCGCGGTATAGGTCAGTTTTTCAGGAACAAAAACCGTTTCGCCGGCATATGCTGTGCCCATGATTCGGACTTCATTCAAGTCACAGAGGAACGCTCCGCCGTTTTTCATTGTTTTTAGAATCTCGATTTTTATATAGCGGGCGATTACCGGAGTGTCAAGGATAAAGGGTCTCCATGCGGGATCTGCCGCAGTCAGCGAATAGCCGGCAATTGTTTTAGCCGTCTTCCACAAAGCGCCGTCAACGCTATAAAGAATTTGAAAATCCGTTGGAAATCCAACAACATCCGGATTCAGTTTTCTGTTAAGATCCACTTTGGATACATTTTTAAGGGTCTTCAAGTCAATGGTAAACCACTCTTGTTTATCGGTTATGTTTACATTGCGCCATCCGGAAACCCAGTCAGTCGCCTCATCCCCGTCTATAAGTCTTGTTGGTTCGCAGCCGCCTTGTAAAAAAGAAGATGCTGTAATTGTTGTTGTGCCCGGTACAACAAGATTGCTCGCGGCTTCCGCCTGGACGGATAACGTGGATGCAAAGAGACCCGCGGACATCATCAAAACGACTGCCATAGATAACATTTTTTTGCCATTTTTCATTGTAATCACTCCTCCAATATTATTATTTTAATAAATAGAACCCGATTAAATGGTCTGTGCATGCACTGTCCTGAACGATGGTAAAGTTGAAGTCACTTGCGGGGGTCCGTCTGGAAAGCCTTAGCACGACGCTGTTTATGCCTTTTTTGATGAGGACGTCATGCTTATGGATGTTTTCGGCTGTCCAATTGTCAATATCTGTTCGATCGGAGATAAGTTCTCCGTTCAACCACACTTTTATCGCATCGGTCCGTCCTATTTGGATACCGGCTGTCAGTTCAACCTCGCTTTCAAACTCCCGGCATAAGTAAATCGTACAAGGTCCCGTGAATCCAGTGAAATCGTTTATGCTGAGTTTGTCGTAATTTGTATTTACATATTTCGGCTCAAATGCTGCATCATTGTGTTCGGTTACCGTGTTATGAATCATGTCGTCTACCCGGATGTATTCTTTATTCAAATCCGCAAATGTGTTTACATGATATTGCCTGACAAAATCAATGTTCTCATCCTTGCCTTCTCCTTTCATATAAGACCAATAGCTTTGTCCTATTGGCATTTCCGGCACAGTTGCAATGTTCTCCCAGAAAGGTCCGTACATGCGCCAGCTGATTGCGCCCGATAATCCGAAGCTGTAACGATAAACCTCATTCCCGACTTGTAAAACCACGTTGACTATATTTGTATCACATATTTTTTTCACTTTTTCAGGAATGTACAGTGTTATTTCAACATCGTTCCGGCCCGGTTTTATCATCCCATCCGGAATATATACCGCTTTCAGATAGTCCGGTGTTTGAATGGATAATGCCGAATCCAGATTTTCATGCGAGTTGTTTTTGATTGTCAATACAATTTTGTTTTGACCGCCTATGCCGATTGACGGAATATCGTTTTCATAGGTTACAGAAAACTCGATTGTTTTTCTCTCTGCCGGAATAACAGGAGGGGAGCCGTCATAATCAGCAATAAAAAGCTTCGCATTCATCTCCGATGAAAAAAGCAAACCGATTTTACAGGTATCTTCCGCCAGACTTTTGATCGAATAATCACGCCGGGTGAGATGAATGCCAAGCTTGTATTCCAGATTGGCAAAACCGTGCTTTTGGGCTATCGATTTCCCGCCGAAAACAATGCCAATGAGCGCGCCTACCGTGGCACAGGTACAATCCGTGTCAAAACCGCAATTCAAAGCCATCATTGTTGCACGGATAAAATCCATTTTCGAGCAATAAAGAGAAAGAAGGATGATCCCGATATTCTGATAGACATTGGTGCACTCATGATGCCCATATTCCCGAAGCAGCTTGCTGCGAATGGATAGATAGTCATCGCTCTCTTTACACCAATATACAACCTCCTCGACCATTTGTCTGATTCTGGAGCTCTCCGGCAGATACTCCAGCCCTATCGTCACAAGATTGTCCATATCGCTTTCATAAAACGCCGCTGCTTCCATCGCCGCCATGAATTGCTCTGCATGCACGGCAGCTCCGCCATGATCCAGAATCGCATCCTTCTGCGCGAGCTGTGCTGCCAGCTGTGGATTGCCTGCCGCTACGCAGGCCCAGATTTCAGAACGGATCAGGCTGCCCATCCCTTCCAGATAAATCGTATTGCAAAAGCTCCCGCATAGCGGCGGATGAATTCCTTTTTTAAAATTCTTTTTAAAATACGCATATTCCCCCGGAGCATACTCGCAGCAATCGACAAAGCCCTGCGCCAGATCGTCACTGGTAAATGCGGTTCCTTTCTTCTCCAGGATGTACAGCCATAAAACCTGCAAATCAAGATCATCATTGGGCAGCATGTTTTCCATGAATTGAGGGGAATATTCATAATTCAGGATCTGTTTCATTCCTTCATAGGGTGCGCCGATATTTCCGGAGACGCATTTCCCCAGCCAGCAGCCATACACTTTGTCAAAATATTGTTTGTAAGATAATTTCAGCATTTTTTCCTCCAGTTAGCCTTTTACACCAGTCATTACAATGCTTTCAATAAAGAACTTCTGCCCGAACATAAAAACGAGCATGGGTACTATTGTCATCATTGCACAAGCGGCAAGTATGTAAGATAATCCTTCC
>CAZJXH010000233.1:0-5963 GCA_964549475.1 uncultured Oscillospiraceae bacterium | reverse complement strand
GGGCGAATTTCTTGGCAAATTCAATCGCACTGTCCATATTTTCTTCATTTACGGTATCGGCGACATCCGCATCGACGCCTTTTGTTGTGCCGGAACCCAGGGCAAGTGCCTTGATCTCGGAAATATTTCCGCGGATGACGGTGAAATGTATCTCCTCAAGCAGTTGAAGCGCTGTCCGGGTGCGCAGGACGGAAGCTCCCGCGCCGACTGGGTCAAGGATGACGGGATGGCCAAGTCCGTTTGCTTTCCGGCCTGCCAGGAACATGGACGGAATGGTCTGCTGGTTCAGCGTGCCGATGGTGATATTCAGTCCGCCACAGATGGAGGTGATCTCCTCGACCTCCGCCGGATCATCCGACATGATCGGAGAACCGCCGCAGGCGATAAGGATGTTCGCGCAGTCGTTGACTGTGACGTAATTGGTGATGTTATGCACAAGCGGAGACGTGTCTCTCACCTTTTGGAATATTTCTTTAAACATTGACATTTTTCTTCCCTCCGATAATTTTATTGACAATGATGCATAGCGTCAAAGTGATAATCATGACGGGCAGCGTGTTGCCCACCGGGGTGTCGATGGCCATGAAAGCACGGTATATGCAGAATCCGACCGTCCACAGGATCAGATTGACCCAATTGAATTTTTTATCCGCATGGTCTTTTTTTAAAATGAAATAATCGGCGATCAGAATGGCGATCATCGGAGCGAATACCGAACCAATCAGGTAGAGAAAGTTCTCATACTGCATAATCGGGGTGAAAATGGCAAGGATCGTTCCAATAATACAAACAGCAATCGCCGCAGGCTTTTCTTTCAATTTTTTGGAAATGCTTTCGGAGCTGACACCCGCGGAATACACATCCAGGAACGTGGTTGTGACTGTTGCGAAAATCACAATGATCAACGCCGCAAGGCCAAGTCCGGCGGTCACCATGATTTTCGCGACATCCGACTCTCCGGTAAAAATCGCGGCGCCCATGCCGATCACATACATCCAGCAGCTGGTCAGGAAATACACCACCGTGCTTGTCAGAGTGACTGCGATCGGTTTCCTGGCATGGCGTGTATAATCAGAGACAAGCGGCAGCCAGGAAAGGGGCATGGCGACCGATAATTCCAATGCCATTCCAAAACTGATACTTTCTGTAAAAGTCGCTGCACCGGCGCCTTTGAAAACCACGGTGCTAAGAATGACCGTCAGGATAAAAAGCGTGCCCATCGCAACAATATTCAGCTTATCAAGGTTTTTAATTCCGACAAGCACCCAAAGAATCACCAGCAAGGCGATGACAATGCTCCAGACCCAGTCCCCTCCGATGTCCAGCGTCGAGCTTGCCGCCGCGGCGCTGGCATAAATCATCACCGCCGTCCATCCGACAAGCTGCAGGACATTGAGGAAAGAAAAAAGCAGGGAGCCTTTTTGTCCGAACGACATTTTTACTGTTTCCATCGAGCTTTTTCCAGTTTTCGCACCGATGAGTCCCGCAAAATAAAACAGAACGCACCCGATGAAATGGCCTGCAAGAATCGCGGCAAGCCCTTTCCCGAAACCAAGCGGCGCGATAAACGTGCCTGTCAGTATCTCTGCGATCGACACAGCCGCGCCAAACCAGATGAGGCCGTTTGAAAAAGCAGAGGTTTTTGAATTTTCCATAAGCAGATATCTCCTTCATTTTTACAAGCAAAAAAATAAAAACGGGAAACACCATTTGGTGTTCCCCGTAAAAAAAGCAAGTACAATATATTACTTTCTTCCTACGTTGGCATTACCCAAATCAGGTGTAAGGGTCGAAGGTGTTCCTTCCTCTCAGCCTGCGCACAAGCTCCCCTGTCTATTTGTTTATTTGTTTCATATTTATTTAAGAATTACGGTATCATAGATCGATTATTCTGTCAAGGCGATTTTTTCAACAAATGTCCATGAAAATAAATCATTTCTCTAGTGTTTCCTTCCGTGTTTTCCGCTATAATAAACAGGGAAAACCGTTTCTTTCCCAATTGGAAAGGGAATGAAATGCATCTCCCTCTTCAATCTTATTTTTTAGGAGGAATTATGATACAAAGAAACGATCTGAAGACAAGTTTAAAGAAAGATAAAATCATTCATCAAATGAGTTTATTATATGGAACGAATGAAATGGCTCTGAATGCTCAGCGCAATCGGTTCCTGCACCTGTCAGACCTGTTCCATGCACAATTCCTCTCGCGTTCAGGCATCCGGATGTTCAGCGCCTCCGGCCGTACAGAAATCGCAGGAAATCACACCGATCACCAGCGCGGGCATGTCCTTTGCGCCTCGGTCGATCTGGACATCCTTGCGATGGTCTCCCCCAATAATGAGAACCTTATCCGCATCAAGTCAGAAGAATATGAGAAAGTGGATGTGATCGATTTGTCTGTTCTGACACCGCAGGAAGAAGAACGCTATCATTCCGCTGCATTGATACGCGGAATCGCTGCGGAATTGAAGAACCGCGGATATAAAATCGGCGGGTTCGACGCCTGTACGACAAGCCGGGTTCCCAAGGGCTCCGGTCTCAGTTCTTCCGCCTCTTTCGAGATTTTAATCGCAACGATTATCAGTTTTTTATATAATAATGGAGTGATTGCTCCTGTGACCATGGCCGTTGTCTCCCAATCCGCAGAGAATGTCTTCTTTGGAAAACCCTGTGGCCTTATGGATCAATGCGCCTGCTCTGTCGGCGGCATGATGACGATTGATTTCAAGACTCCGGGAGCGCCTGTTGTGGATGTGATTCCGGTAGATTTCAACAAATTCGGCTATTCTCTGGTGATCACCAATACCGGCGGAAGTCATGCCGATTTGAACGATGACTATGCCTCCATTCCCATGGATATGAGAAAAGTTGCACAGTTTTTTGGAAAAGAGGTTCTTCGCGAAGTACCGGAAGAAAAAATGATGGATGCAATTCTTCCCTTGCGCGCCCAGACAGGCGACAAAGCCATTTTACGTGCGATGCACTATTTTGCGGATGACAAAAGAGTCTCTCTTGAAGCCGCCGCGCTTGTGAATAACGATTTTGACGCATTTCTTCATCTGGTCAACGAATCCGGCATCTCTTCCTCGACCTGCCTTCAGAATATCTATTCGCTGAAACTTCCCGAAGAGCAGTCCATCACGCTTGGCCTTGCACTATCAAAGCGGATATTGAAGACAAGAGGCGCCTGTCGAGTCCACGGAGGCGGATTCGCCGGAACCGTTCAGGCGTTTGTCCCGGATGACCTGGTTGAAGAATACATCCACTCGATGGAAGCGGTCTTTGGGCAGCATGCCGCCTCTACGCTTCGGATCCGCACCCTGCCTGCAACAGAACTGATATTGGAATAAGAGGAATGCACATGAGTCTTCGTCCACAAAACACATCTCCAAAGAACATCGTGCCGGAAAGCCCGTCTTTTTTTATGAAGAAGGCTTTGCGTTATGCACAAAAAGCCGCTGCGCTGGAAGAGACCCCCGTCGGTGCGGTTCTGGTCAAGGACGGCAAGGTCCTTTCTGCCGGGTATAATCTTCGTGAAAGCAGACAGGATGTCACCTTGCACGCCGAAATGATCGCCCTGCGCAAAGCCTGCCGGAAACTGAATTCCTGGCGTTTGGACCAATGCGATCTTTATGTCACGCTGGAGCCGTGTATCATGTGTGCGGGAGCCATTCAGCAGGCCAAAATCCGTACGGTCTACTTTGGCGCTTATGATCCCAAGGGAGGCGGCGTTTTCTCCAAGGCACAGATTCTGGATTTGACATTGAATCATCGTGTGCGCTATGAAGGCGGGATTCTAGCAGAAGAATCCAGTGCGATGCTCAAAGAATTTTTTGCAGCTATGAGAAACCGGGATAAAGAAACCGGTTTTTCAAAAGGCCAGCGGCGGAATCAGAACAAGACCAGGAGCTAAAACCAGGAATCGAGAAGAAATATGGCGAAATATGGGCGAAATATGGGGACGGTTCTTATATTGCATTTTATTCTGTTCATGCAATATAAGAACCGTCCCCATATTTCACATATTTCACTAGTCTATTTTAATTCGCGGATCGATCGCGGTGTACAGGATGTCAATCACGGTATTGATAATGACAAATGCGGCTGCAATCAGCAGGATCGCTGTTTGCACCACGGAATAGTCCCGATTGCCGACCGATTGGAAAATCAGCCAGCCGATTCCAGACCATCCGAACATCTGCTCCACGATGACCGTACCGCCGAGTAGAGTGCCGAATTCCAGCCCCACAACGGTAATCAGGGTGACCAGAATATTTTTCAAAGCATGTTTGAAATAAACTTTTTTCTGGGAAAGTCCTTTTGCTTTTGCTGTCCGTATATAATTCGAACTGAGCACTTCGATCGTATCGGAACGGATAAACCGGATGAAGTTTGCTGTCTCAAAAAGCCCGAGGGCAATGACAGGCATGATGATGAGCTTTAAGTTCAACAGGGGATTTTCCGAAAAGGAAATATATCCAGATGCCGGAAGCATTTTTGTTTTTACCGCTAAAATAATAATAAGGATTAGTCCAATACAAAACGACGGGATCGCAAGCATGCTCGTCGAGAAAAAGCTAATGATCTGGTCAATAGCAGAATTCCGCTTGATGGCCGCAAGAATCCCGAATGGAATTGCAATAATCAATGCAAAAAGAAGGGATAAAACAATCAGTTCGACACTCGCAGGGACTTTTTCCATGATCACGTCAAGAACGGGTCGTCCATTCCGCATAGACACCCCAAAGTTTCCGCTTACTACATTTTTTGCCCATATGAAATATTGAATCACAATCGGCTTGTCAAGACCTAATTGAATTTTTATCGCTTCTTCACGCTCCGGTGTGCGTTCCCCATAGGGCCCGAGCTGGTTCAGTACCGGATCGCCCGGAGCAAGCCGAATGGCAATGAAGATGATGACAGAAACAAGAAAGAGAACCATGATTGCCATTCCCAGTCTTTTCAATGTGTATTTCAGCAGTGATGAATTTTGCATCCGCAAGTACCCCCTTCTTGTAGAAAACCGCACCGGCCGGAATCGGCCGGTGCGACAGCAATGTTATTCAAAATAGGCGTTTTTAAAGAAGGTATGGCCGACCGGGTTTACAGAAATCCCTTTGATATTGCCAGTTGCAGCATATAATAGCGGAACCTCGACAACGCTCATCACGGGTTTGTATTGGAATACAATATCCTGTATTTTTTCATAGATTCCCTTGCGTTTTGCCTGGTCCCCTTCGGAAGCGCCTTGTTTGATCAGATCCAGAACATCCGGAATTCCTGCAAGCTGGAACTTTTCCAGTTGTGCGAGAATGATATTGTTATAAACAGCCGGATCCGTTCCTGCCATCGGATACTGGTTCACGATCATGTCGTATTTTCGATTAAGATAATTGTCCAGCCATTCGGAGAATTCCACTTTTTTAATATTCATCTTGACACCGATTTTCATCAGGTCCGCTTGATAAATAATCGCAATTTTTTCCCAGTCGGTAAATCCGGTGGCGATCATCAGGTCAAATTCCAAACCGGTTGCATAAGCGGTGCCTGCAAGGATTTTTTTTGCATTTTCCAGATTGAATTCATTTCCTTTAATATCCTTGTAGAACTTCGCACCGGTCGGATATGGGCTCCAAATCACTTTGGCAAGGCCCTTGAATACGGTCTTGTTGATGGTTTCCTTGTCAAAAGCGCATCCCAGTGCTTCCATGACTTTCGGATCCTTGAATGCTTCGACATTGTGTCTTCCGATTTCAAAAAGAATCGTCGAGTTGGAGGATTTGGTCTGAATCAGCTGCAGACCGGTGTTTGCTTTGATTCCGTCGATCTCGGAGATCGGAAGGTCTTCCACCAGGTTGACGGTACCGGAAGCAAGATTGGTAATCTGAATTTTCTTATCCGGGATTGGCTTGATGATCAGTTTGCTCAATTTAACCTTGCCGGCATCCCAGTAGTCTGCAAAT
>CAZJXH010000232.1:0-5964 GCA_964549475.1 uncultured Oscillospiraceae bacterium | reverse complement strand
TCTTATATTGCATAAACGGAATAAAATGAAATATAAGAACCGTCCCCATGTTGCATTAAAAGTTTTATTAAGAGAGGTAGAAAAATGAACAGTACAAATTTGCCGAAGATAGCCTATTTTTGTATGGAATATGGGTTGCATGAGAATTTTAAGATTTATTCCGGCGGGTTGGGGATTCTTGCAGGAGACATGCTGAAAGCAGCAAAAGACGGAGGATATCCTGTTGTCGGAATTGGGATTCTTTGGCGACAGGGATACACCAGACAGATGATAGGAAGTGACGGGAAGCCTTATGACAGCTATCCGGAGTACTGTTATGACTTTCTACAGGATACGGGAATTACAGTAAAAGTAGAAATAAGAAATTGTCAAGTGGCGGCCAAAGTATGGTTATGTACGGAATATGATAATGCCCCCCTTTATTTGCTGGATACAAATGTACCTGAAAATAAAGACTGGTATATAACCGGTCAACTATACGGATGGTTTAGCGAGGAACGAATCGCACAAGAGATGATTTTGAGCATCGGTGGAGTGAAAGCCCTAAAAGCCCTTGGAATTGCCGTAGATATCTATCATTTCAATGACAGCCATCCCGTCTTTGCCGGGATCGAGCTCATACGGGAGAAAATGGATGCAGAAAGACTGGATTTCAGCGAGGCCTTTCAGAAAACACGCAAGCAGATTGTATTCACGACACACACCCCTGTTATTGCCGGAAACGAGGTGCATGAGCATGAGCTGTTGAAATATATGGGGGCTTACAACGGCTTGACATACGGACAAATGGTAAAAATCGGAGGGGATCCTTTCAGTATGACTGTGGCCGGGTTAAGACTGTCCCGAAAGGCGAATGCAGTTGCAAAGCTTCATGGAGAAACCGCACAAAAAATGTGGGCGGATATCAAGGATGCGTCTGAAATTATTGCAATCACAAACGGGGTTCATAACGGAACCTGGCAGGATCAAAAACTGTATAGCACCTATAAAGCCGGTGGGGATTTATGGAATGATCATATCGTTTTAAAGCAGATACTGATTGATGAAATTGAAAAAAGAAACAGCGTTCGTCTTCAGGGAAATATCCTGACGATCGGTTTTGCCCGCCGGGCGGCTCCGTATAAAAGAAGTGACTTGATCTTTTCTGATAAATCGATTATTGAACCTCTTTTGAAAAATAGAAAGCTGCAGATTGTTTTTTCAGGGAAAGCACATCCGAATGATTTCACCGGGAAAGCAATTATTGCCAATCTGTTTAAAATGAGTGAAATATATCCGGACAGCATCGTCTTTTTGCAGGATTATGATATGAGAATAGGAAAATTGTTAACCAGAGGCTGTGATGTCTGGCTTAATAATCCCATAAGACCAATGGAAGCCAGCGGTACTTCAGGGATGAAAGCTGCCATGAACGGCGTATTGAATTTCAGCGTGCTTGACGGCTGGTGGCCGGAGGGCTGCCAGCACGGCATAAACGGATGGCAGATAGGGAATGGCTATGAAGGCGAAAACTGCGATGAGATGGATTCACATTCCTTGTATCAGGTATTACAGAATGAAATCATACCCACATATTATAATAATCGAACAAAATGGATCGATATGATGCGCAGCAGCATCGAAATGGCCACCGATCATTTTTCCGCTGCAAGGATGCTGAACGACTATTATGAAATGCTGTATGCGAATTCATAAACAAATCAGTATGAACAGGGCAATCGCTTACGGAAAAATATAGAATGGTGAAACATGGGGACGGTTCTTATGTTGCATTTTATTTCGTTTATGCAACATAAGAACCGTCCCCATGTTTCACCCATGTTCCATTTCTTCGTTTCATGATACAATCAATATTGTCCGAACGTTTACGCCAGGATAATATGGAGAAGGGATCCGTGAAAATGAAGAAACCATTACAGCATTTCGCATTTCTCTTTTTTCGCTTATTCAAAAATATTTTGATGTCTCTTCCGCGATATTTCTACAAAATACAAACCCATAAGTATGTCAACGAGGCGTTTCCGACAACCATCTTCACCGGACTTGATCACTTTCCGCATCAGAATTCCTGTATCGAATGGTGGTACTTTTCAGGAATCCTGGAAACGCCGTTGGAAAAGGATCCAATCGGCTTCCATATCACTTTTTTCAGAATCCGGACATTGTTTGACGGGAGAGTGATGCATGTTTCCATTACAGATCCGAAGAAGGATGAATTTCATAAAAAAGCTTTGTATATGGTTTGGTATCCGAAAATTTTCGACACAGCAGACAAAAGTCATATTATATCCGTTTTCAAAAACAGCCTTTTTTATGACAAAGAAAAGGATGCCTTTTTGCTGAAGGCTGACATCGGAGGGTTGAAGATGAGCTTGAGGATGCGTCAGGGGGATCTGATGCCTCTCGGGAATGAAGGGGTTATCGACGCAGATTATCTGAATGGCGGTTCTTATTATTATTCCATGCCCAATCTTAAAACGGAAGGAACGCTTGCCTTTGGCGGGAATGAATTCCGTGTGTCCGGCATGACCTGGTATGACCATCAGTGGGGAAACTTTCCGCTGACGAATATGTCCTGGCAATGGTTTTCCCTTCGATGGAACGAGAAAAATCTCCATGTGATGATATTCAATTTTACGGATTCGGGCAGGGATACCTGTTTTGGAAATATTCAATGCGAATCAGAAACCGCCGAAATGGCGGATATTCAAATCAAGCCGATCGAATTCTTTGAACTGAAAAACGGCAAAACCTGCCCGATCGCATGGGACATTCATATATCAGCCGGGAAAGGGGCCATGCTTTTCCATATAGAGGCTCTTGTAAAAAATCAATTTGTCCCTTCCGTGATCACGCCGTCTTTCTGGGAGGGGATGTGCAGCGTGGAAGGGGAAGTCTGTTCCGACATTTTGCTGAACCAGATCCGATTGAAAAAAGGCGAGAAAATGAGCGGATTTGCCTATGCAGAAATAACCGGGCTGGGATAGGACCCTGTGGCTGAAAAGAAAGAACTGAAATGCAAAACGGACATCCGGATGGATAAATTCCTTCGTTTTTCCTGTATTTTTCCTGTGTTTCGATTGATTAACCCTTTAAAAATGTCGTCTATTAGTGTAAGATATATCTCAGTGAGCGGGCTAATGACTCATTATTTATTTTTAATTCATACCAGATATGGACATTATTGAGAGGGATATCAGATGAAAAAGATTTTATCCATATTCGCAACCGTCTTTCTTATAGTAACCCTGACAGTGCCCCGGATGGCTATGGCCGCCACAGAAGACATTGCGGTGCTCTATACCAACGACGTGCACTGTGCCGTCTCGACAAACATCGGCTATGCCGGTCTTGCCGCGTATAAGAACGATATGAAACTGATTTACGGGGCCGATAATGTGACGCTGGTGGATGCCGGCGATGCGATTCAAGGCGCGGCGGTCGGAACGTTGTCCAAAGGGGAATATATCGTCGATATCATGAACACGGTAGGCTATGATATCGCTACTTATGGAAACCACGAATTCGATTATGGGATGAATCGTTTGAAGGAATTGGTCGCCAAATCTGGCGCAACCTATGTTTCCGCCAATTTCACCGACCTGGCCAGCGGCAAAACGGTTTCGGATGCCTATAAAATAGTGGACTACGGTTCGGTCAAAGTAGCGTATGTCGGGATATCCACCCCGGGAACCTTTACGTCCTCCACACCGGCCTATTTTCAAAATGAGCACGGCGAATATATCTATGGATTTTGCGAAGATCTCACCGGTGAAAAACTATATGCCGCCGTACAGAAAGCGGTTGACAGTGCCCTTCACGAAGGCGCTGACTATGTTATTGCGGTCGCCCATCTCGGGACAGAGGAAGAGGACGCGCCGTGGCGCTCCACGGATGTGATTGCAAATACCACCGGCATCGATGCGGTGATTGACGGCCACTCGCACAGCACGATCGCCTGTCAGAAAGTCAGCAGCAAGAGCGGGGAAGAAGTGATCCTCACTTCTACAGGGACACAGCTCCGCACCATCGGGAAGCTGCTCATTACCCCTGCCGGCATTTCAACAGAGCTTATTGCGGATTATACGAAAAAGGATGCGGTTGTGGGTGCTTATGTGACAAAGATCGAAGACAAATATGCCGAATTGCTCCATACGGTGGTAGCAAAGACGGCTGTGGATCTGACAACCGCAGATCCGGCCACCGGCAGCCGCATGATCCGCAACAGCGAGACCAACCTCGGCGACCTGTGCGCCGATGGCTATCGCCATGCGCTCGGAGCCGATATCGCCATTCTCAACGGAGGATGTATCCGCGCCAATATCGCCGCCGGCGATATCACCTATAACGACATCATTTCCGTTCACCCGTTTGGAAATATGCTCTGCATGGTGGAGGCAACCGGCCAGGAAATAAAAGACGCCCTTGAAATGGGTTCTAGAAACATGCCGAAGGAAAGCGGCGGCTTCTTGCAGGTATCCGGCCTCACTTATGAAATCCATACTTACATTCCGTCGTCAGTTGTGGTTGACGACAAAGGCATGTTTGTAAAAGTCAGCGGGGCATATCGTGTCAGGAATGTCAGGATTCTGAATGCAAAAACCGGCAGCTACGAATCCATTGATCCGGATAAAATTTATACGGTGGCCTCGCATAACTATATGCTGAAAAACGGCGGCGACGGCATTAACATGTTTATGAACAACACTATTTTACAAAATGAAGTCCTGATCGACAACCAGGTGCTGATCAACTATATTGTCGATAACCTGGGAGGCCTTGTCGGAGAACAATACGTCAGTCTGTACGGCGCCGGCCGTATCAGCGTACTGACACAAGCGCCCGTACAGCCGACAGCCACTCCTGCCATACCGGACATGGGCGACTCCACACAGACAGAGGCGGTTTTTATACTGATCCTATGCGCCGGTGCTGTGCTGGTTTGTATGCGTAAAAAGTGCCGGTGAAATGCAAGGTTATTGCATCGAAATCAACTCCGCTATAGTTATTCTCGATGATTTTTCGTTGAAGATAAACTGATCGGTCTTGGAAGGAACTGGTCTTTGAAGGAACCGGTCTGGCATAGGAACCATACGCCTGCAACCGTATCGACTGCCGCGAAAGGCCCCTTGATTACTTGTGTGACATTTACCGTTAACAAGGTGTATACCCCCCTATCATTTGAAGCAATAAGCCGATTTACCAGGGAAGCCAAGCGGCATGGTAATAAAAAATCAAATACAAAAAACAGCATATAGCGGAACGGATTTTATATTGTTTGCAAAGCCAAAATTTTTAAGTGAAATGCGAATGGAATAGGACGGCTTGTATTTTTCCACAAATACGCTAAGACTTTTTGATTTCGTTCTTCTTCCGGCTTTTACTTCAACCGATATAATATCATTATCAAGCTGTAAAACAAAATCCAGCTCTGCGGAGTTTTCAGAAGTCCAGTAGAACAGTCCATATTCTTTTGCTGCGAAGCACTGGGCAACATAATTTTCAGTTATTGCACCGATAAACGTGTTTTCAATTTCAGATGCCGCAAGAACCGTCTGCTGTGAGATACCACTTTTCATTGTTAGAAGCCCCACATCACTCATATACAGTTTAAAACTGGACAAATCGCTGTAAACAGAAATGGGCATCAGTCCATGTTCTATTTTCTGGCATTTCAGCACCACGCCCGCAAACGTCAGCCAGTCGATCGATGCACCGAAAATTGTTGCAGTACCGCCTTTCTGTGCCAGCTTATACTGGAATTTTTTATTTTCTTTTGCAAGCTGCATGGGGATGGAATTGAAAGCAGCACGGATTTTTACACTTTCCGAGTTGGAAGAATATTTGGCCATGTCCGCGATATAGTCATTGATGATTTTACTTTGAACATCGGGAACGGTCAGCAAACTTTTCGTTTGCTTGTATTCAAAAATACTTTTCGGCCTGCCCCCGAAAAAAATTTAT
>CAZJXH010000231.1:0-5984 GCA_964549475.1 uncultured Oscillospiraceae bacterium | reverse complement strand
CAGCAGGAGCGTCAGGAAGCGTCGGCGCATTCTGGTTTTACAATCAGCTGCCCCGTGCCTGGTTCCTCGATTACGATGATTCTGCGAAGAAAGATGCGGATTTCTCTTCCGCCCCCGATCCGAGAATGAATCGGTTTCCCGATGGTGTCTGGTTTTGTGCGATTCTGCTGTTTGTGCTGTTTTTGTTTTACATCCGATACGGGTTGAGTCTGACCTTTTTTTGTAATGTTTTTTCTATTTTCTTTTTTACCTATGTTTTTGTCGCAGACAAGAAAACGCAGATCATTCCCGACCAATTGATCATCGGCATGCTTTTTGTCTCTTTGCTTTGGATGGTGAATGACATGTCTTATATCCAGGAGAGCGGAGAGGTCTGGTACTGGGGTATTCTCATGCGGATTCTCGGGGGGATGACGGGAAGCGGAATCCTATGGGGGATCGCTGCGGCCGGCTCAAAGCTTCTGAAGCAGGAAGCCATGGGCATGGGGGATGTCAAGCTGATCCTTGCCTGCGGCTTGTTTGTTGGAATCAGTGGGATTTTCTGGGTGCTGATCCTTTCCTTTTTATTCGCCTTCCTTCCGGCAGTGATTCATGCCATCTCCAAAAGGCAAATCAAGAAGAGAATCCCCTTCGCTCCGTTCATTGTCATAGCGGCAGCCCTGTATCTTTTATTTCCTTCCGAATTCGCTCTGTTCTACCACTGGTACAGCCAATGGACTTTTTAACTGACTTGGGGAAAATCAGCGATGGATCGGAAATCGAAAGGAACAATTTAATTTGCGAATTTAAAATTACGAATTTAAATTTAAATTAAGAATTAAAAATTGAGAATTTAAAAATTGCTTGATTCCTTGATTTGAATGTCATAATATAGAAACATGAAAAAAAATGTTGGATTGATACAAAATAAGAAAGCATCTCGTCCGAGGCAAGGCATCGTTCCGGCTGCCCATTCTTTCCGCGGTGCTGCCGGCACGCTTCTTTTATTTCAGGCACTGCTTTCTGTTTTGCTCCAGCTCGCCTGGGTAAGCATGCCGGGTAGCTTTATGAATATTTTAAAAACCGGAATGACCGGGTATGTCCTAGCCGCAATTCTCATGCAGGGAATCTGCATTCTTCTTCCAACCCTTATTGTAGTCTATTGGTTCAGAATACCGCTCAATACATCCGTTGGCATTTCCAAATCCACCCCTGGAAGGCTGCTGATGTCGATTACAATCGGGATTCCCGCAGCGGTTGTTTTTATCGGGCTGAATAATGCTTTCCTTTATATGATTTCCCAGCTGGGCATCGTCCTGCCCTCCGCGTCTTTGCCGACATGGAGCGCTTACCAGGGGCCCCGGTCCTTTATTCTTGTTGTGATCATCAGTGTTTTATTGCCTGGGATTATTGAAGAATTGATGTTTCGGGGAGTGATTCAAGGGTCTATGGAATCGGAAGGCGGCCAGTTTTCGGCTATTTTCCTGCAAGCCTTTGCTTTTTCTATTTTTCATGCCGATCCCCTTTTCCTCCTTGCTCCTTTTTTAGCCGGATTGCTTCTTGGCTTTGTCCGGCAAAAAACCGGCAGTATTTATTCCAGTATTTTTACTCATATGTCACTCAACCTGACTATCCTTGTCATGGAACCCATTCTTCCCCGCATCACCTCGGAGTATTTCAACGTCGCCACTCCGTCTTTACAAGTATTGTATTCTTCCCTGGTTGCCGCATGTATTGCCGCAGTAGCCCTTATTCCGATGATTCTGATGTTTTCCTCCCTTTCAAAAAAGACTCCGCGGGCAAAAGAGAAGCTGGTGTTTTTCCCTGCCGACTGGAAGTTCCTTCTTGCGTGTCTCGTTTTGATATCGACTCTGCTGTTTTCCTATTTCACCAACTCCTAAACAGTCACCGCATCAACAATGCCATAACCCCATGAAACAAATGGAATCCTTAAAAATCCTCTGTCTCTTCATCTCGAAATCTGCTATAATAATTTTGATGAAAACCGACAGGGGCTTTTTTTATATCCCCGCTCGATTCTTCCTCCCATTCTTGGTCCAGTAGAAGGAGTTGTCATGTTGAACGAAAATAGCAAAGCACAGCGAGATAAGGAAACCATCCTGTCGATTCTGAAGTATGCGATGATCACAGCGATTGTTTTATTCGTATTATTTCTTGGGTTCAAATTGTTCAGCCTTTTAATTCCGGTCATCATCGGATTTGTCGTTGCTTATACGTCCAGCTCGTTCAGTTCCCTGATATATCGCCTTTTTCGCAAGAGGCACCCTCGGTCAGCCGAAGAGGGCGGCGAGTCGAAAGGGTATCGGGTTTTTAAACTAATCAATTATACGCTTTTCCTTCTTTTATTTATCGGATTTATCGTATTTATTGTTTTTGCCTTGATTGCACAAGTGCGGAACCTATTGTATTTTTTTAATAACAATATTCCCACCGACGAGATTATCTCAAACATCACCACCTGGCTGAACGGGCTCTCGAAGAATCTTGGCGGAATCCTGCCGGAATCGACGATTTCAACCCTTTATGAAGAATTGATCAAGATTCAAAACGATATCCTCGCGGCTGTCCCCAAAGTCACCGCTTCGGTGCTGAATTCCATCCTGTCTTTCATCGGCAATATCCCTGGTCTGATTTTTCAAGCGATTGTCATTATCATGTCCGGTTATTATTTTATTACAGACCGGATTGTCATCAGCAAGTTTGTCCGCGAGATTCTGCCAAGCGAGGTTTTTGTCAGCAAAGTGGTCACCGTTGTCACGAAGGTTTCCAATTCCCTGTTCCGTGTCATCGGGGGATATGCTTTTATATTGACCATTACATTTATCGAGTCGCTGATCGGATTGTCGATCATTCGAATGCCTTATGTTGTTATCATTGCGTTGGTTGTCACCGCAATTGATATTCTGCCGGCCGTTGGGGCCAGCGCGTGCTTTTACCCGATTGCGATCTATATGTTTGTTCAGGGAAGAATTTTTGATGGAATCATCGCTCTCGTATTTGTTGCGGGGATGACTCTGGTTCGGACCGCCCTGGAGCCGAAGGTCATTGGAACCGCGATGAAGCTGCATCCGCTGGCGACCTTGATCGCCATGATTCTCGGCGTTTCATTTTTAGGCATAGCAGGCTTCCTTGGAGGCCCTATTCTCTTGATTTGTATCATCGGGATCATGGATTCCTTCGGATTCAAGAAAGTCACCCGGGAATGGCTCGGAAAGATTTTAAACAAAGTTGCAACTGCCGACGCCAAGACAGATTTGAGCTGTGTTCCCGCCAAAGCCACCGTAAAGCACGTTGTGGCCTGGAAGCTAAAGGACGAGGCATGCGGGCAGTCAAAAGAAGCGAATGTCAGGCAGATTAAAGAAAAGCTTCTGACGCTTCCTGCCATTATTCCACAGCTCCTTAGCATCGAAATCGGTTCGGACACCAAGTTTGACGATACCGCATACGATTGCGTCCTGATCGCTACATTTGCAAACTACGAAGATCTCGCGATCTATAAGAATCATCCCGCCCACAAAGAAGTGTCTCAATGGGTCCGGCAGGTTATCGCCTCGCGGACTGTCGTAGATTTTGATATATAGAAGTCGCTGATTTTATATATAGATAGGATTTATATGGGCCGATTGGAAAAAGATATTGAAGAACTGAATCAATATGATCTCAAATATCTCCCGATGGACGAAATCAAGAAAGTGTCTTCCCCTTTTTTTGATAAAATCACTTCGTTGAGCCATATTGTTTTTTTACAGCCGAATGATTCCTGGATGCTGGCGGATGATGTTCTTGTCCAACTTCCGTTTCCACCTTCCGGGGGAGGTCTTTCGATGCGCGTTTGTGCCTTTCCTGTGGTAAAAGCGCTGGGAGGAGGATTTGTCTGGAATTCGGATTCAGAAAAATGGAATCTGGTCCGGGTGGATCAGACTCCTGATTTGGAAAATTCATCTTTCCTCATTAACGATCAAGCCCTGGATGCGTACCCCGAAGTAACCGTGTTGACCATGACGTTAAGCGATATTCTGATTCCGTTAAAGATGGGCATCCTGTTGATGGAAAACGGGAGCGTGTACATCGGAGAGCGCAAACAGCTGGCCCAATTGGATCCTCCCGATTTGGACGATCATTATCGGTTGATCCTGCACCCTTTCCGGGATGAGGATTTATTTATCAATGATTTCTATACCGATGAGTGGGGATATAAGAGACGTCGCTACAACAGAGATCTTGCGATTCGTTCCCTTGCATTCAGCAAGGCCTCGTATAACATGCACATCACTCCGTTTATCATGGATGGATGGCTGGATTATACATTGATTTATGAAGGAAAAATTCAGGCAAGGGCGGACGACTGGAATATCGAACCCACTGCACGGAAGGTGTTTTTATCCTCCATCAAGCAGCTGCTCACCACCCAGTCCGCCAAAGCAGTGGTCATGGGAAGGCCCACAAGTCATCAGACTGCTGTCATCAATATCACGTTTACCGGAACAAAACACGCCGCAGACTGGCTGAACAACATCAAAGTCGGCGTATCCAACCAGTTGCATAAGGGATTTTTCGAACTGGCCGCCCAGTTTGACTCCATGGCGGGTCAGATTCATCTCACCTTGCTGGCAAAAACACTTGGGATGAGGGATTTGACGCTGACCCAGGTTTTTGAGGAAGCCAAAAAGCCCGACAGCCGGTTCAAGATCTGGGTGACCGGCCATAGCCAGGGCGGAGCGCTGACGCAGGTTTATATCGCGGAATTCTTATCCAGGTACGGGGTTTTGCATGAGAATATCTTCGGGTATTCTTTTGCCAGCCCTTCTGTTGCAACGTCAGGCTACTGTGAGAATCCCGGAAACTATCCGGTATACAATATCAACAGTGCGGATGATTTTGCGGGTCGTGTCGGAAGCGCCTTGCGATTGGGAATGGATCTGATTTATTATCCGGACGAGACCTTCCGAACAGCAGTTTATCCGGAGTATTCGGATCCGGAAAGCCATGAAATGTATCAAGAAATTTTGCGATTGTGTTATTGGATGACCGATTCATTTAAATTCGGAGAATTCATGATCGCTATTGCCTCCTTTGCGACCCAGTCTCCTGTTGCAAAGAATTTTGTGGAATGGATCGAGGAGACACCTATTTTAAAGCGGATTTTCCATTCATTCAGTAAAAAGTCCGACCTTCCCAAAGCAATCCACGACCGGATGTATCATTTGCTCGAAAAACCTTATCTGGAGGTCGGTGGAAATCCGCCATCGGAAGAGCGCATTTTGCAGATCACCAATTATTTGAAAATCCTCTTCACGAAGCGAGGCATTGATTGTTTTTCCAATTATACCTATACCACCCATCAGATTCCAAAAAATTACTCCACCATTGTTCAGAAACCTTTCGACGACTTTAAAAGGGCTATTTGGACAGTCGAGAAGCCCGTCACGCTGACAACGCCGGACGGGGTCAATTTGATGGAGGAAATTCCTTTCCCGACAATCGATCCCTGACTCTTGCTGAAAACAACCGGAAGATATCCTTTGGGTGTCTTTGACTTCATATAGGCTTGTTCAGCTTATTCGGTATATTAAGTGTATTTGGCTTATTAAGACTATTTGATTTATTTCATTTGTTTCGGTTTATCCAGTTTATATCGGTCTATATCGGTCTATATAGGTTTATATTATTAATTCTTGTTTCTGCTTTTTTTGTCTGATTCATTTTTCGGGTTTTGTTGGTTTTTTATGGGTTTTGTCTCATCCTTGTCGCCAAGGCGCCGGATAAAGGACTGCGGGTCGACTGGAATCCTCATTGGCATGGAAAACAACATCTTGGGATGGGGAGTGGATCGGATGGACTGATTGTCTTCGTCCAGCATATCCTGGGCAATAACCACAAAATGTCTGCCGCGCGGAGAGACGATCTCCAGCCGGTCCCCGTCGAATATTTTATTCCTCTGTTCAATGACGGCTCGTTTTGTCTTCTGGTCATAGGACTGGACG
>CAZJXH010000230.1:0-5987 GCA_964549475.1 uncultured Oscillospiraceae bacterium | reverse complement strand
CATGGAGGCATTGTCCACATACAGATGGCTTAATTCCACATCCGGATACTCTTTTGCGACTTTGATCACAACTTCTCTCCACAGTCTCGAGCTTTCAAGAACATTTGCCTTGTCAACGCTCATGATTTTCTTTTTTCGTTTCATTGCAATATCGAATCCATATCTGGCAATACGCTCGATTTCCATGGTGTTGTACCGTTCGGTGTCATAAGCTTCCTGTCCGTATGGTCCATTGTTTCTTCCGCGGTCCCCGAAGTACATCCCTCCCGTCAGTTCTCTGACAAAACAGATATCAATGCCTTTTTTTGCAATATCAGGATGCAGCGGGCAGGCTTCGGATAAAGAAGGATGAAGAACAGCCGGTCTGATATTCGCATATAATCCCAATTCGGAGCGAAGACCCAGCAGGGCTCTTTCCGGTCTTCTATCGCCTGGAAGGGTGTCCCACTGCGGGCCGCCCACAGCGCCAAGAATCACGGCATCACTTTGTTTGCACGCTGCGATGGTTGCCTTGGGAAGAGGGGATCCTGTGACATCAATCGCAATTCCGCCTGCCAGCAATTCCTCAAAAATAAATTCATGCCCGAATTTTCTAATGACACGTTCTAAAACCATTCTTGTCGCATTGGTTACTTCAGGCCCGATTCCATCGCCTGGTATCATGGCAATTCTATACTTCCCCATCTGATCCTCCTGGTCGGTGCATTTTACTTTTTGCTGGCGATGTACCCAAGCAACCCGTCTTTTTCGATGATTTTCTTGATAAACTCCGGAAAAGGCAACGCTTGCCATGATTCACCGGTTGAAAGGTTCTCAATTCTCCCTGTGTCAAAGTCCACTTCGACTTCGTCCCCGTCATGGATCCCCTCGGCCGCTTCCGTGGACTCCATGATCGGAAGGCCGATATTGATTGCATTTCTATAAAAAATACGGGCGAATGAGGAAGCAATAACACAAGAGATTCCGCTTGCCTTGATTGCCACCGGAGCATGCTCCCTTGAGGACCCACATCCGAAATTCAATCCGGCGACAATCAAATCACCCTTTGAGACCCGGTCGACAAAGGTTTTGTCGATATCCTCCATACAATGCCCGGCAAGCACGGCCGGATCGGATTGATTGAGATATCTCGCCGGTATAATTACATCGGTATCCACGTTTGCTCCATATTTAAAAACTTTTCCCTTTACTAGCATGATATCCTCCTTGTATGTTTATGATAGAGGTGTATTTTTCGTTTGAAGAAATGCCATAACGATTTTTTACGTTTGATGAGAATTGTTTATCTTCTTTATCATTCTAAAAATTCAGCGTCATCCTGTGGGTATGCCCGAATCGCTGCAAGGTCTTCGGGAGCGGCGATATACCCCAGCACCGCAGAAGCTGCCGCAACAGCCGGAGAGGCCAGGTAGACCTCGGAATCGACATGCCCCATTCGTCCGACAAAATTACGGTTCGTCGTGCTGACACATTTCTCTCCGGCAGCCAGAATGCCCATATGTCCTCCCAGACAGGGGCCGCATGTCGGAGCGCTCACTACAGCGCCAGCTTCTATAAATATTTCAAGCAATCCTTCTCTCAGACTTTGAAGATAAATACGCTGAGACCCCGGTATCACGATACAGCGGACGCCCTTTGCAACGGAGCGGCCTTTTAAAATGCCTGCAGCCACTCTCATATCGCTCATTCTGCCGTTTGTACAGGAGCCGATTACGGATTGGTCGATCGAAACCCTGGGAAATGTACCGACTACTTTGGCATTTTCCGGTAAATGAGGAAATGCGACTGTATAGCCAATTTTTGACAAATCAATTTCAATTGTTTTTTCATAAACCGCGTCCGCATCTGCCTTAACCGTTTTATATCGGCCCGTTTCTGCTCTTTTCGGCGCAAATTCCCTGATATAGTCCATTGTCTTTTCATCCACAGGAAAAATACCGTTTTTCGCACCGGCTTCAATGGCCATGTTCGCAATCGTAAAGCGATCGTCCATTGTCAGGGAAAACACGCCGTCACCGGTAAATTCCATGGATTTATACAAAGCGCCATCTACCCCGATCATTCCGATGATATGCAAAATCAGGTCTTTTCCGTTGATTCCCGGTTTTAGCCGATTCTTCAATTCAAATCGGATCGCTTCCGGGATGCGGAACCAGGTCTGTCCCGTAGCCATCGCACACGCCATGTCGGTGCTGCCGACTCCGGTCGCAAAAGCGCCAAGTGCGCCATAGGTGCATGTATGGGAATCCGCTCCGATAATGACATCTCCTGGCAAAACCAGTCCATTCTCCGGCAGGATGACGTGCTCGATTCCCATCGTTTTCTCGCCTTGTTCAAAGTAATTGACAATGCCATATTCTTTGGCGAATTCACGGATGGTCTTGCATTGTTCCGCCGATTGAATATCCTTGTTCGGAGTGAAATGATCCGGAACAATGGCGATTTTATTCTTGTCAAACACATCGCACATGCAGATTTTTTTAAATTCTTTGATTGCCGGCGGCGTAGTGATATCATTTCCGAGAACAAGGTCCAGTTTTGCTTCGATGAGCTGCCCTGCCACTACATTCTGTAATCCTGCATGATCTGCAAGGATTTTTTGTGTCATTGTCATTCCCATATTATTTCATTTCCTTCCTTGATAAACGGATTGTCATTCAATGGCAAATAGATTACTGTCGCAGGAGAAGCGGGTTGTCGTGATTGTGTTCGTTCTTGTTTTAAAGACTCATTTTTTCTTTCATCAGCTTATACTCCAATGAATCCACCAGAGCGATCCAGGATGCCTCCAGGATATCGGTCGACACTCCGATGGTGCTCCAGATGCTCTCTCCATCTGTTGATTCAATCAGGACGCGGACCTGGGAAGCGGTAGCCTGTGTATCCAACACACGAACCTTATAGTCAGTCAGCCGGATCATTTTCAGCTCAGGATAAAAAACCTCCAAGGCTTTCCGTAACGCCTTGTCCATGGCATTGACAGGTCCTTCGCCCTCGCTTGCAGTCACTTCGCTGATTTCCTCCACGCTTATTTTAATAAAAGCCGATGCGCTGAATTCGCCGGTCCAGGGAAGCTCGCCTTGAATCCGCATCTTCTCGAGAGAAAAGAATGGCGTATATAATTGCAGGTCTTTGCAGACGAGCAGTTCCTGGGATGCTTCCGCCCCTTCAAAATGATACCCCTTGTGTTCCAGTTCTTTCAGTTTTGCAAGGATCCTCGTCACTTCCGGAGCATTCTTATCGACATCCGGTCTATACTTCCGGATGACATCAATCAGGGCGCTTCTCCCTGAGATTTCCGACATCAAGAACCGTCTGCTGTTTCCGACCATTTCCGGGGAGACATGTTCGAAGGTAGATGGATTCTTCTTGACTCCATCCACATGCATGCCGGCTTTGTGTGAAAACGCTGAGACCCCGATGTAAGGCTCTTTTCCTGTGAGAGTGATGTTGGCGATTTCTGCCATGGCTCTGGCGACATGGGTGATGTCCTGCATGGATTCCGGTGGAATACAAGAAATTTTGTATTTTAATTGGAGATTCGGGATCAGCGTGGATAGATTCGCATTCCCGCAGCGTTCTCCGATTCCGTTGAACGTACCTTGAATATGCGTCGCACCCGATAAGACCGCTGTAATCGAATTTGCAACCGCCATTCCGGAATCGTTATGGCAATGGATTCCAACCTTGCAGTCAAGGAAAGCAACCGCTTCCCTTACGCAGGATTCAATCTGTTCCGGCATGCTGGCGCCGTTGGTATCGCATAATACAACCGCGTATGCACCGCCATCCTGCGCGGCTTTCAAGCAGGACAGTGCGTACTTTGGATTGGTGTGGTACGCTTCAAAATAATGTTCTGCGTCGAAAATAACCTGCTTGCCAAGCCCAGTCAGATAAGAAACCGTATCCTGCAGCATATCCTGATTTTCTTTTAAGGAGCAGCGCAAGATATCCCGGACTTCCACATCCCAGACTTTGCCGAAAATCACAACAGTGTCCGTGTTAGCCGCAACTAAATTGGCAATTCCTTCATCATCAGCGGGTAAAACACCTTTTCGCCGCGTACTTCCAAAAGCAGCCAGTCTGCTGCATTTTTTCAAAGAGCATTTTTGATTGAAATCAGCAAAAAACTCACGGTCTTTGGGATTCGAGCCGGGATTGCCCGCCTCAATAAAACCGATTCCAATCGACGATAATAAATCCGCGATCTTGAATTTATCATTAACTGAAAATGATATTCCTTCGGATTGTGCTCCGTCACGAAGAGTTGTATCAAGGATTTCAACTGAATCAGGTTTCATTGGTTATCGCCTCCTTTAGGTAGAACATGGAACACAGGGACGGTTCTTTTATTTCACTGGAATCAATGAAATGGAGCAAGAAGCCGGTTCATTTTTCTTAAAAAAAGATAATCAAACGCCCCTCGTTCCGGATTATTCCATCATGGCTTTATGTTTTATTTGCATTATTTCATTTATAGCTGCTTATGGATTCGTATTATTTCGTTGCAGTTTCTTGCTTACTTATGTCGTCTATCAGCTGGTTAATGGCACTAATATACGCTAAGGCTGAGGATTCCAGGATGTCGGTACTGACCGCTCGGCCTTTGTAAAAGTCACTTCCGTAACGCAGCCGGATTCTCACTTCACCTTGCGCATCCTGTCCTTCTGTGACCGCCTGGATCGCATAATCGTCCAGAACCGGTTTGACACCGACAATCTTGTTGATAGCGGTAAACATGGCAAAAATGGGGCCGTCTGCTGCTGCGACCTGTTCCAGCAGGATGCCTTGTTTGTCAAGACGGACCGAAGCGGTGGCAGTGATGGTGTTTCCGGTATTCACAACAAAACGGTCCAGCTTATAAATCCCGTGGATTTCTTCCTCTTTACGGTGGATGCCCATCAGTACTTCGATATCTTTGTCATGAACGATTTTCTTGCGGTCTGCCAGATCCTTGAATTTATTGAAGATGATGTCTCTCTCCTCTTCGCTTCCTGCAAATCCAAGATCTTTCAGACGATCATCGAATGCATGCCGGCCTGAATGCTTTCCAAGCACCATCTGTTTTGTTGGAATGCCAATTTCATCCGGCGTCATGATCTCATAGGTCAACGGATTCGCCATGACACCATGCTGGTGGATCCCTGCTTCATGGGCAAAGGCATTCTGTCCGACGATAGACTTGTTGATCTGAAGGGTCGTTCCCGTCACGGCAGAAACAAGCTTGCTCGTCCGGTAAATCCGTTTCGTGTCGATATTGGTAACACAATCAAAGTAATCTTTCCTTGTTTTCAGTGCCATGACCACTTCTTCCAATGCGGCATTCCCGGCACGCTCGCCCAAGCCGTTGATGGTGCACTCCACCTGTCGTGCACCGGCTTTGACCGATGCAAGGGAGTTTGCGACCGCCATGCCAAGATCATTATGGCAATGGACCGATACAATCGCTTTCTCAATCCCATTTGTATTCTTCATCACATATTCAATCAGTGATGCCATTTCAAATGGAGAAGAATACCCGACGGTATCCGGTATGTTGATTGTTGCAGCCCCTGCGTCAATCACCGCAGAGAGTATCCTGCAAAGAAAATCCTTGTCGCTTCGGGTCGCATCCTCCGCAGAGAATTCGATATCAGAACAATAGGATTTTGCTCGTTTCACCATTTCAACCGCGCGTTCAAAAACCTGGTCCGGTGACATGCGGAGCTTATACTCCATGTGGATCGGCGAGGTAGCGATAAATGTGTGGATCATCGGAGAGGCTGCGTCTTTTACTGCTTCCCAGGCACGGTCGATATCTCCGGCTGTGGCCCGCGCAAGGCTGGCGACTCTGGTGTTTTTGATTATCTTGGCAATCTCATTGACAGACTGGAAATCTCCAAGGGAGGCAATTGCAAATCCTGCTTCGATCACATCGACTTGCAAGGCTTCCAGGGCCAGGGCAACCTCAAGTTTCCCCTTTAGATTCCTACGTCACCCGGGAGCTT
>CAZJXH010000229.1:0-6042 GCA_964549475.1 uncultured Oscillospiraceae bacterium | reverse complement strand
TAAGGTGTGCTTGGTGCGGATGCGCCCCAGATGGAGGAACAGCCTGTTGCGTTGGATACGATCATACGATCCCCGAACAATTGGGTGATCAGCTTGGCGTAAGGCGTTTCGCCACATCCACCGCAAGCGCCGGAAAACTCGAAATATGGCATTTCGAACTGGCTTCCCTTGATGCTGGACTTGTTCATCGGGTTCGCTTTGACGGTTACTTTTTCTGTGGCGTATTCCCAATTGGAAGCTTCCGCAAGTTGTGTTTCGATGGGCTTCATGATCAAGGCCTTTTCTTTGGAGGGGCAAACATTCGCGCAGCTTCCACATCCGGTACAGTCCATCACCGATACCTGCATTCTGAATTCCATGGTATCATATGGCTTCATGCCTTTCTTTGTAACAAAGGATTCCGGCGCCATGGTCTTTTCTTCTGCGGTAAGCAGGAACGGACGGATGACTGCGTGAGGGCAGACAAGGGAGCATTGATTGCACTGGATGCAGTTGTCCGGCTGCCAGGAAGGAACGTCCACTGCGATTCCGCGTTTTTCGTATTTGGATGTTCCCTGTGGGAAAGTGCCGTCTTCGCGTCCTTTGAAGGCACTGACCGGCAAAGAGTCCCCTTTTTGTGCATTCATCACTTCTACTACATTTTTAATGAAATCAGGACGGTTTTTCTTTGTTTCAGCAACATCTTTCGCATCCGCCCAACTGGCTGGAACAGTGACTTTCGTCACATTGTTCACACCGGCGTCAATCGCGGCGTAATTCATGTTGACAATCGCATCGCCCTTGGACTTGTAAGACTTATAGGCCGCTTTCTTCATGTATTCGGCGGCATCGGCTGCCGGAATGATTTCGGCTAATTTGAAGAAAGCCGCTTGCATGATGGTGTTGATTCTTCCGCCAAGTCCGATTTCTTTCGCAAGAGGAACCGCATCAATTGTATAAAAAGCAATGTTGTTCTTTGCAATCGTTCTCTTCATTGCCGCCGGAAGCTTCTCGTCCAGTTCGGCAAGATCCCATGCACAGTTGAGCAGGAAGGTTCCATTTTTCTTCACATCAGCAATCATGTCGTACATGTTCACATAGGCAGGATTATGGCAGGCAAGGAAGTCTGCGCTCTTGATGAGATAAGTTGATTTGATGGGCTGATCTCCGAAGCGCAGATGGGATACGGTGATTCCGCCGGATTTCTTGGAGTCATAGGCAAAATAAGCCTGTACATATTTGTCGGTATGATCTCCGATGATCTTGATTGAATTCTTATTCGCGCCGACTGTTCCATCGGATCCAAGACCCCAGAACAGGCAGCTCTTTGTTCCTTCCGGTACGGTGTCAAGAAAGTCTCCTGCCGGAAGGGAAAGATTCGTCACATCATCGTCGATTCCGATTGTAAAGCCGTGAATCGGCTTTGCTGCGTCGAGATTCGCATAAACAGCCACAATCTGGTTGGGGTATACTTCTTTCGAGCCCAACCCGTACCGGCCGTTCACGATAGTCGGTCTTACCTCTTTGTTGAAGAAAGCGGTGCAGACATCAAGGAACAATGGTTCGCCAAGTGCGCCCGGCTCTTTGGTTCTGTCAAGAACAGCTATTTTTTTCACGGTTTTCGGGATGGCTTCAAGCATTCTCTCGATGGAGAAAGGTCTGTAAAGATGAACTTTGAGCAATCCGACTTTTTCGCCTTTTGCAATCATATGATCTACGGTTTCTTCGATGGTTTCACATACAGAACCCATTGCGATGATGATTTTCTCTGCATCCGGTGCGCCGTAATAATTGAAAGCCTTGTAGTTTCTGCCGGTCAGTTCGCTGATTTTCTCCATATAGTAGTCAACGATCGCTGGAAGCGCATCATAGTATGTATTGCAGGCTTCTCTTGCCTGGAAGAAGATATCCGGATTCTGAGCGGTTCCATGAATAACGGGCTTGTTCGGAGAAAGTGCTCTGTCACGGAAAGCCTGGATGGCATCACGGTCGACCAGATTGGCTAGATCGGCGTAATCCAGCGCTTCGATCTTCTGAATTTCGTGGGAAGTCCGGAATCCATCAAAGAAATGCAGGAAAGGAACACGTCCTTTGATCGCACTCAGATGAGCGACTGCCGCCAGGTCCATGACTTCTTGAACACTGTTTGACGCCAGAAGGGCGAATCCGGTTTGTCTGCAAGCCATAACGTCGGAATGGTCACCAAAGATATTCAATGCATGGCTTGCTACGCAGCGCGCTGTCACATGGAATACACCGGGAAGCAGTTCTCCTGCGATTTTGTACATGTTCGGTATCATTAAAAGAAGGCCCTGTGACGCGGTGTAAGTTGTTGTAAGCGCACCAGCCGCCAGAGATCCATGTACGGTTCCTGCAGCTCCCGCCTCGGATTGCATTTCACAAACATTCACTGTCTGTCCAAAAATGTTCGTCTTGCCTTCCTGTGCCCACTGATCGGTGTAGTCCGCCATCGGGGAGGACGGGGTGATAGGGTAAATTCCCGCGACTTCAGTAAATGCATACGAGGTGTAAGCGGCTGCATTATTTCCGTCAACGGTCATAAACTTCTTTTCTTTTGCCATTTTCTTTCTCCTTTATAATAAATATTATCATCAATACATCTTTGATCAATCGAAATTGACCAATGGTATTATACCACACATTCAAATTATTATTTGTATGTTTTTCGAAAATCTGCAATATTTACAGTTTATCTATATCCATCCCATAAATATCAATCCCTCATCAGACTCCGCATTATTACAATGGAAGAACACCGGTTTCTTAGACAATCAGACTCTCGCCTGTCATCTCTCCTGGCTTTTCGATATCCATCAAGTCAAGCATGGTAGGGGCCAAATCCGCCAGAATTCCATTCTTCAATGAAATATCCCCGGCCCCTGCTACAATCAAAGGCACCGGCAAAGTCGTATGGGCGGTAAAAGGACCTTTCGTGACCGGGTCGATCATCTGTTCCGCGTTTCCGTGATCCGCTGTGATCAGGACAATGCCGCCTTGCTCAAAAATAGCCGATGTCACTTTCCCTACGCATTCATCCACCGCTTCGACGGCTTTGACAGCCGCTTCGAAGATTCCTGTATGCCCTACCATGTCGCAATTGGCAAAATTCAAGATAATCACATCATATTTTTTTGAATGGATTCTCTTTAACGCTTCTTCTGCCACCTCATAAGCGCTCATCTCAGGCTTCATATCATACGTTGCGACCTTGGGAGAGGGGATCAGTGCACGGTCTTCCCCCGGATACTCTTTTTCGACACCGCCGTTGAAGAAAAACGTGACATGAGCATACTTCTCTGTTTCGGCGATCCGCAGCTGTGTCAATCCATGGCGGCTGATGACCTCGCCGAAGGTATTGTTCAAGTTCTCCGGAAGATAGGCGAAATGAAGTCCTTTGTATTTTTTAAAGGTGATATCGTATTGTGTCATACAAACATAATAAATCGGGAAAAATCCTTTTGCTCTCTCGAATCCTGTGAATTCAGGGTCCATGAAAGCACGGGTGATTTCCCGTGCACGGTCCGGACGGAAATTAAAGAAAATGATGGAATCATTCGGATCGATGGTCGCAACTGACTTGCCGTCTTTTGTGATCACGGTCGGAAGAACAAATTCGTCCATCACACCATCCGCATAGGATTGTCTGACCGCATCACAAGCATTGGTCGCCAATACGCCTTCCCCAAGAACCATCGCATCATAGGCCTGCTTGACACGCTCCCAGCGATTGTCCCGGTCCATGGCGTAATACCGGCCCATGATGGAAGCAATCCTGCCAGTGCCGATCTCTTCGATCTTTGCTTCCAGTTCCTCGGTGAATCCAAGGGCGGAATCGGGCGGAACATCCCGGCCGTCATAGAAGCAATGGATAAAGACCGCTTCCAATCCTTTCTTTTTTGCCAGTTCCAGCAATGCATATAAATGGGTGTTGTGGCTATGCACACCACCATCCGACAACAGCCCGAACAAATGAAGCTGCGAATGGTTCGCTTTGCAATTTTCGATCGCGTCCAAAAATTCCGTCTTCTCAAAAAACGGTCCGTCTTCGATTTCTTTGGTGATGCGGGTCAGTTCCTGATAGACAATCCGACCTGCTCCGATGTTGGTGTGTCCGACCTCCGAATTTCCCATCTGCCCTCTGGGAAGTCCGACATCCATCCCGCTTGTCTTGATAATCGAACTTGGGTAATGGTTCGCTAAATAATCCAGATTTGGTTTTTTCGCCGCTTCGATCGCATTGCCTTCGATTTCGATGTTTTTGCCGTATCCATCCAGAATCATCAGAACGACTGGTCTCTTTAAAAGTGTTGTCATGGAAGACTCCTTCTCATTTTAATATTTTTATCTTGTAAAGTCCGCCTCATTCCTCTGAAAAGACACACATTATTTGAAATCATTCATTCTTATCGGAAAACGCAAACCCTTCTGCTCATTTCATCCTGGTTATCCGGATCAGCCTTTGCAGATCACGCTGAAGTCTGCGGCTTTTAATGAAGCGCCGCCTACAAGACCGCCGTCGATATCCGGCATTTTAAACAGTCCGTTGGCGGAAGCCGCGGAAACACTGCCGCCATAGAGAATTCTTGTTGATTGGGCGATGGTTTCTCCATAGAGGTCTTTTATGATACCACGAATGAACGCGCACACTTCCTGTGCCTGGTCATCGGTTGCCACTTTGCCTGTTCCGATTGCCCAGATTGGTTCGTAGGCAATGGTCACAAATCCCATTTTAACAGGAGAAATTTCTGTAAAGGCTTCGATGATCTGTGTCTTTATATGGTTGAAGGTTTCCCCTGCCTCTCTCTGTGCGAGGGATTCTCCGCAGCAAACGATTGGACGGACGCCCCATTTTAAAGCAGCTTTGATTTTTTTGTTGACGATTTCATTGGTCTCCCCAAAATATTCTCTTCTCTCGCTGTGTCCGACAATCACATGGGAAACGCTCATTTCAGCCAGCATCTGTGCGGAAATCTCGCCTGTATAAGCTCCTTTGTCTTCAAAGTAGCAATTTTGTGCAGCGATTTTGATATTGGAATAGGCACTTGCCTCCAAGGCGCTTGCAAGAGCGGTGAACGGAACCGCAAGAGCGATCTCGGAAGATTCCTCCGCAACAAGGCCTTTCAGTTCTGTAATCAATTTTGCAGCTTCAGCCGGTACCCCTTTGTTCATTTTCCAGTTTCCTGCGGCAAATGTTCTGCGGGGATCCTTGTCCATCAGGCAGTCAATTCCCGGAAGGACTTTCCCTTCAAGGAATTCGAGCGAAGCGCCTCCTCCGGTTGAAATATGAGTAACCTGGTCTGCGAATCCCAGCAATTCCACTGCTGCAGCGGAGTCTCCCCCGCCGATGATGGAAATGGCTGAAGAATCCGCAACCGCTCTTGCCACTTCACGGGTGCCGATCGCGAATTTTTCGAATTCGAACACGCCCATCGGTCCGTTCCAGACAATGGTTCCGGCCCCTTTGATCGCATCCGCGAATTTTTGAATGGTTTTCTCTCCGATATCAAGTCCCATCCAGCCATCCGGAATCTCCGAGGACAGAACGGTTTTTGATGTCGCATCCGCTGCGAATTTATCTGCGATGACGGTGTCTTCCGGCAAAAGGATCTTTACGCCTTTTGTTTTTGCTTTCTCAAGCAGGGTCTTCGCCAGATCCACCTTGTCCGCTTCACAAAGAGAATTTCCGATGCTGTATCCCTGGGCGACAAAGAAGGTATAGGCCATTCCTCCGCCGATAATCAAGGTATCCACCTTGCTGATCAGATTGTCGATCACACCGATCTTGTCGGAAACCTTGGCGCCTCCAAGAATTGCTACGAAGGGCCTCTTCGGGTTCATCAGCGCGCCGCCGAGAAAATTCATTTCCTTCTGAATCAGATATCCGCTTACCGCCGGCAGAAAATTCGCAATCCCCGCGGTCGAAGCATGTGCGCGGTGAGCTGTTCCAAATGCGTCATTCACATAGATCTCCGCCATGGAAGCCAGTTCTTTCGCAAAAGAAGGGGAGTTCTTGGTTTCTTCCTTATGGAAACGCACATTTTC
>CAZJXH010000228.1:0-6066 GCA_964549475.1 uncultured Oscillospiraceae bacterium | reverse complement strand
TGTGTTCCCGGGGTTTCCTTGCCAGGCTTCACCCTTAATTAAAAGGGCCGTGTCGCCAACAGGGCGTCGCTCGGCAGTGTCGAATGTTCAGGCATAACGGTTACTCCCCATGGAACGTCCTGTTCATGACATCCATTTGCTGCTCGCGCGTCAGCCGTACGAAGTTGACTGCGTAACCGGATACGCGAATGGTCAGGTTGGGGTACTTCTCCGGCTGGTTCATCGCGTCCTGTAGCAGTTCGCGATTCAGCACATTGATATTCATGTGATATCCCGTGGCGCCGAAAAACGCGTCCAGGATGTGGGTCAAGTTGGTAATGCGCTCTTCGCCGGACCGTCCGAGCCCTCCGGGCACGAGGGTCGAAGTGAGCGAGATTCCATCCTGAGCGTCGCGGTACGGGATCTTCGCGACGGAGGCCGCCGAAGCATGGATACCGTGACTGTCCCGTCCATGCATCGGGTTTGCGCCTGGGGCAAAGGGTTCGCCGTGCCGGCGGCCGTCAGGAGTATTGCCAGTCCCCTTGCCGTAAACGACGTTCGACGTGATCGTCAGGACAGATTGGGTATGCAGGGCGTTGCGATACGTCGGATATTTTCTGAGCTTGTTCATGAACCGGCTCACTAATCCCGCCGCGATATGATCCACGCGATTGTCGTTGTTGCCGAATTTGGGAAACTCGCCCGTGATCTGGTAATCCGTTATCAGCCCCGTCTTATCCCGGAGTACGCGAACCTTTGCGTGACGAATGGCCGACAGGCTGTCCGCGACAACTGACAAACCGGCCATGCCGAATGCCATCGTTCTGATGGGATGGTAGTCATGCAGCGCCATTTCTATCCGCTCATAGGAGTATTTGTCATGCATGTAGTGGATGATATTCATGGTGTTTACATAAAGATTGCATAACCAGTCGCAGTAAAACCGGTAACATGCCATGACATGGGCAAAGTCCAGGATTGTATCATCAGATTGAAGCGCATCGGGAAGAACCGGAGCGATCTGAACACCGGAAATCTCATCTTTTCCTTTGTTCAGCGCCAGCAGCAGCAATTTGGGCAGATTGCACCGTGCTCCAAAATATTGCATCTGCTTTCCGATTTTCATTGCAGATACACAGCAGGCGATGGCATAATCGTCGCCATAATCCTCCCGCATCAGATCATCGTTCTCGTATTGGATGGAATTGGTTTCGATGGAGATTTTCGCACAGAATTCTTTAAATGCGGTGGGAAGACCCTGAGACCACAAAATGGTCAGATTGGGCTCCGGAGCCGGACCCAGCGTATTCAGCGTATGAAGAACACGGTATGATGTTCTTGTTACCATCGGCTTACAATCTTTTGTCAATCCACCGACACTCTCGGTGATCCACATCGGATCCCCCCCGAACAGCTCGTTGTATTCCGGAGTGCGGAGATGCCTGCCCATGCGAAGCTTCAAGACAAGATCATCGATTAATTCCTGTGCCGTTTTCTCGTTAAGTATGCCTGCATCAAGGTCCCGCTTGATATAGATATCAAGGAATGTGCTCACACGACCCAGGGACATCGCTGCGCCGTTTTGTTCCTTGATTGCGGCAAGATAGGCGAAGTATAGCCATTGGATGGCCTCCCGCGTATTTTTTGCCGGAGAGGAGATATCATATTCGTACAAGGCGGCCATTTCTTTGAGCTTTTCTAAAAAGGCGATCTGCTGATAAAGCTCTTCTGACAGCCGGATGGATTCGACATCCATTGTCTCGTGTGAAAGAGCTTTTTTATCCAGCTTTTTAAAATAAATCAGCCGGTCCACGCCATACAGCGCCACGCGCCGGTAGTCCCCGATGATGCGACCTCTTCCGTACGCATCGGGCAATCCGGTGATGATGCCTGATTTTCGCGCCAGCTTCATTTCGTCCGAATAGACACGGAATACACCATCATTGTGAGTGGTCCGGTATTGAAACTCGTCTTCGATTTTCTCGGAAAGACTGTATCCATATGCTTCGCAAGCGCTTCTCGCCATTTTTATCCCTCCGAAAGGGTTGACGCCGCGTTTCAACGGCTGACTGGTCTGAAGCCCTACGATCAGCTCGTTTTCTTTGTCCAGATAACCGGCCGGGAAGCTTGTCAGAGAAGAAACAGTGGACGTATCAATGTCGAGAACGCCTTGCCGGGTTTGTTCCTCTTTGCATAAGGCCTGGAACTTTGCCAAAAGGTGTCTGGTCCTTTCCGTCGGAGCTTCGAGAAAAGAATCGTCCCCTTCGTAAGCTGTATAATTTTTCAAGATAAAGTCGGATACATTGATTGTATTTTCCCAATCACCCGGGAAAAACTGATTCCACGCTTCATATTCCATTTTACAAATCTCCTTTTGTATTTCTTTACAATCTTTCGCTTTACAATCTCCCGATCGTATTTCATGCTTTGTGTCCTGCTCTTTATGTTATGTCGCGTGCTGTCTCTTGATGGATACAAAAAAGGACAACCCTGCAGTGCACAGAAATTGCCCAGACGGTCGACTCTCGTATTCTTTCCATCTCCCTTGTGGTATCCCACATTGTCCGTCAGTTGATGAAAAGCGGTTTGTTTTATATCAAATTCATATATCGTTTATTTATTGTCCATGGATTGTTCTTGAAAAATAAAAGGGGCCAGCTTTGATACCAGCTCATCGCTCACATCGCTATGAATCTCGACTTTGACCGGCTTCATCAGATCAAGACTGAAAATCCCCATGATCGACTTCGCATCGACAACATAACGGCCGGAAACCAGATCCACATCATAATCAAAGTTGTTGACAATTCCTACAAATTCCTTTACGTCATAGACAGATTTAAACAAAATCACCAGATTTTTCATATCAACTCCTTACCATTTATGTGATGTTATTATTATACCGATAATAGTAAAAACATGTCAATCAATATATGCATATGTTTATGAAAATGCCAATGAAATTTCATAATCGGTCTTTTTGAAATCGGTTAAATTCTGGTGAATTCATCACTAGGATTTGTCCGGAATATACGTTACAATAAGAACGGTTTAGAAAAACAAACAAAGGAGCCTTGTCTGATGGAAAAATCGGTTGCATTCCACACATTGGGATGCAAAGTCAATCGTTATGAGACAGATGCGGTAGCACAGACCTTCATTGATGCGGGATACCAGATCAAGCCATTCGATGATGCCGCGGATGTCTATGTGATCAACACCTGCACGGTCACAGGGGAAGCGGACCGAAAATCAAGACAGTTCCTCCGTCAGGCGAAAACCCGGAATCCCGGAGCGCTTGTCGTAGCGATGGGATGCCATGTGGAATTGAGCGACGCATCCGCTTATGCCGATATCCTTGTCGGAAACAAAGACAAGATCAAAGTGGTGGAGCGGGTCGAAAAAAAACGAAGCGAATGGAATACAATAAAATCAGACATAATAAATACCACACCCCCGGATACTGCGGAGCCGGAATCGTTTCAACCGATCGACACGGTTCATGAATTCGAAGAAATGGGGGATGTCACATCCCAGGAAGAAACCCGTGCCTATATTAAAATCGAGGATGGATGCAACAATTTCTGCTCTTATTGTGCAATTCCTTTGGCGCGCGGGCGGGTTCGAAGCCGTGAGGAATCCGCTATTCTAAAAGAAGTGAAGGGATTGGCCGGCAATGGATTTCAAGAAATCGTTCTGACCGGTATCCATGTTTGCTCCTATGGTGCGGATCGAGGTCTTGAAAGCGACGCGCTGATCGATCTGACCGAAAAACTGTCAAAGATCGAAGGATTGAAACGAATCCGGTTGGGATCGTTGGAACCGCAGTCTTTAACCGAAAAATTTATTCAAAAAGCGTCAAAAATCGACATCTTATGTCCGCATTTCCATCTCTCCCTGCAAAGCGGAAGCGATGCTGTGCTGAAACGAATGAACAGGCGTTATACAACCGGTCAGTATGAACAGATTGTTGACAATCTCAAAACGTGGATTCCTTCTGCTGCAATCACAACGGATGTGATTGTCGGCTTCCCGGGGGAAACCGAAGAAGAGCATCGGCAGACGATGGATTTCTGCGAAAAAATCGACTTTCTGGATATCCATGTTTTCAAATACTCCGAAAGAAAAGGAACAAAAGCGGCAGGAATGAGCTTGAAAGTCGATGGCAAAACCGCGATACTGCGAAGCAAAGAGTTGATTTCACTGGCACAAAAAATGAAAGAGCGCCACTTTGCCCGTTCGATCGGATCCCGATTCCGGGTTCTGATCGAAAAGATAGACGATAACGGTGCAACTGGGTACACCGAAAACTATATCTCTGCCAAGATCCTCCCCGCCGGCATCGCTCCTACAGGAACATCCGCCGGGCTGAAGAAGTTTCCTGAATCCGCAATTGTCGGGTCGATCGTTGAAGTGGAAGCCGTTCAATATGACCAGACATCGATTGCTACCAGGCTCATCCCTTGAGAATGGCCAAAAATCGTTGTTTGACGGCATGAATAACGGCATGTCTGACATCATTTGTCTGATAATTTTACAGAAATCATTTTTGTAATAGGATTTCAAAAACAGGAAAAGTTTGTTATACTAATTTACAAGTTTTTATGAATAAAGAAGGGTAGACATGGAACAGCAGAATAGCAAAATCGAAGTGGAGAAAGAGATCAGGAGGATGAGTGAAATGTGGAAAGATTTTAAAGCATTTGCATTAAAAGGAAACGTGATTGATCTGGCAGTCGGTGTGATTATCGGAGCTGCTTTCGGGAAAATTGTCACATCGCTGGTAAGTGACATCATCATGCCTCTTATCGGGCTTCTCACAGGAGGCAGAAACTTTGCGAATATGTTTATTCTACTCAAAAAAGCGCCTGAGGGTGCGGCCATCACTACATTGGAAGAAGCGAAAGCGCTCAATATTCCAACTCTGAATTATGGATCGTTCCTGTCCCAGGTTCTTGATTTTCTGATCATTGCTTTTGTCATTTTCATGATTATCCGGATGATGACCAAGCTTACAACAGTAACCGTGAAAAAAATCAAAAACATCAAGGGAGAAACAACGGCTACCGTGGAACTGCCGACAACGAAAGAATGCCCGTTCTGTAAAACGACCATTCATATCGACGCAGTCCGCTGCCCGAACTGTACATCAAAATTAGAGAAGAGCGAGGAGACACTGGCATGATTTCAAAGACAATAACACAGCAGCTGGAGGGATCCTCCTTTATACGCAAGATGTTTGACGAGGGGACTCGGCTGAAGGCGATTTATGGTGCAGAAAACGTCTACGATTTTAGTCTTGGCAATCCGGATCTGGAACCTCCGACAGAGGTTGTGGAAGCATTCAAAGAGCTCGCATCCAACCCGCCTTTCGGGATCCATCGCTATATGAGCAACGCCGGTTATGATTCGACACGGGAGAAAGTCGCTGAAATGCTTACAGCAGAATCTCAAAAGCCCATTGGCAAAGAATCCGTTATCATGACGGTCGGTGCGGCGGGCGCCTTGAATGTCACCCTGAAGACCTTGCTGGACGCGGAGGATGAGGTGATTGTCCTGGCACCCTACTTTGTGGAATACCTTTCCTACATCAGAAACCATGGAGGCATACCCGTTGCTGTGCCGTGCGATGAGAAAACGTTTGAACCTTCTGCCGATAGAATCCGGGAAGCAATCACAGCAAAAACGAAAGCGATTATCGTCAACTCTCCTAACAATCCGTCCGGCGTGGTATATTCCGCTCAATGCCTGTCCACGATCAAAGACATGCTGGATCAGCAGGATCATGCCATTTATGTGATTTCGGACGAGCCATACAAGGAGATCGTCTTTAACGGAACGCAGGTCCCGTCTATTCTTGGCATGTTCAAAAATGTGGTAGTCTGTTATTCCTGGAGCAAGGCGCTGGCCCTTCCGGGCGACCGGATCGGATTTCTGGCCGCCAGTCCGGAATGCGAGGATTTTGAAAATTTGATGGCAGGTGCTGTCATGGCCAATCGTTCTCTGGGATTTGTCAACGCACCCGGCATCATGCAAAAGATCATCGAAAAATCACTCGGAGCCAAGGTGGACGTTGCAAGTTACGAG
>CAZJXH010000227.1:0-6115 GCA_964549475.1 uncultured Oscillospiraceae bacterium | reverse complement strand
GTTATCAGATGGACAAGGCATGTGGAAGCGCGGCGGAAGTGTAATCACCTATGTCCGAATGGGTGAAAAAATCTATTCCCCGGTGATTGAATCGGGAATGGCAGATTTCATCCTGGCATTCGAAGAACTCGAAGCGTTGCGATGGGCTTCTTTGCTTAAGACAGGCGGGACCATGATCATCAATCAGAAACGGATTGTTCCGGTTACGGTTAAAATTGGCAAAGCGAGCTATCCCGATGGCATCACGTACCAATTAAAACAGGCGGGCAGCTCCGGGACCGCTATTTTCGAAATCAATGCAGACCGGCTGGCGATGGACAGCGGGAATATCCGGTGTGTCAACATGGTCATGATCGGAGCCATGTCTTTGTTTTCTGAGATTCCGGATGCGATCTGGCAGCAGGGGATATTGGAAGTGTTTCCCGAAAAATTGCAGGAAATGAACCGGATTGCTTTCGAAAAAGGGAAAACAGCGAAAATCGCAGGCAAATAATGAACAAAACAAGAAATGAATCCGCTGTAAACAATTTCTGTCAATACCCCGCCTTTTAAGGGCGGATGCAGAAAGGCTTCCAACCGGTATAGGGATTGGAGGCTTTTTCTGTCCGCAGTAGAAAGAAAATAGAATATTATCTTTGTGATTGCCGATAAAATATTGCCACAGCAGGAAAGTTATTTGTTATAATAGAAACAGGCGGCTGGTTGCAATTGTTATTATAGGACAGGAAGATCAATCCGATCCGATCCGATCATGCCAGACCGGGTACGGCGAATTATTATACTAGGAGGGACTTATGTTAGTAAAACAAATATCTGTATTCTTAGAAAATAAATCTGGGAGACTTGCAGAGGTAACAAAGACGCTTAGTGCGAATAAAATCGATATCCGGGCATTGTATATCGCCGATACGGCAGAATACGGGATTTTGCGAATGATTGTCGACAAACCCGATCATGCATTAAAGATTCTTGCTGATTCAGGGTTTACCGTGAGCTCTACTAATGTCATCGCCATCACCATCGCCGATGTCCCGGGTACGCTGGATCATGCACTGGAGGTCTTGAGCACGAACAAGATATCTCTTGAATATCTGTATGCTTTTGTCGGCAGGGCTTCCTCGGACGCGGTTGTTGTCATCCGGGTGGAGAATCCTTCCGAAGCGGTCGACGCATTGACAAAGGCTGGAATCCGTATTGTTAAAGCAAAGGAAGTTTACGGACTTTGATGATTGAAGCGTTTTACAGAACAAAAGGAATAACAGAACAGGTGATGACCTTGTCGAAAGAAGCGATGACTGCGGTTGAACCGGTTTTCAAGAGAATCGAATCGATCCGGGAATTGAATCAGATGAGAGTGCTGTCGGCACTGCAGGAAGTACGGCTCTCAGACAGCCATTTCGGCGGAACCACCGGGTATGGGTATGATGATGCCGGCAGAGAACGGATCGAGCAGGCGTATGCCATTCTTTTTGGAGGAGAAGCGGCTTTTGTCAGAGCTCAGATATCCTGTGGCACACAAGCCATCGCCATGGCGATGTTCGGTGTCTTAAGACCCGGAGACACGCTGCTATCGGTCACAGGACAGCCTTACGACACCCTGATGCAGACCATTGGAATGAAAGGGAATACCGGAATCGGCTCCCTGATGGAATTCGGAGTGGAATACAAGCAAATCGATTTTGACACCGACGGAACGATTAATTATGACGCCATTCGTCTGGCGTTGGACAAAAAAATTAAAATGGTCTTTATTCAAAAATCGAAAGGATACACCGGCAGGAACGCGCTTCTTATTTCGGATATCGAGAAAATCGTCCGCGTGGTGCGGGCGTCAGGGAGCGATGCGGTCATCCTGGTAGACAATTGTTATGGAGAGTTTGTAGAGCCACGTGAACCCTGCCATGTTGGAGCGGACCTGTGTGCCGGTTCCCTTATCAAGAATCCGGGCGGCGGAATCTGCCCGTCGGGCGGGTACCTTGTTGGAAGAGCGGACTTGATCGAAAAGGCCGCTTCCCGGCTTACCGCACCTGGCGTCGGGGCCCATGTCGGGCCGACGCTTGGTTTCAACCGAATAATCGCCCAAGGACTTTTTCTGGCGCCCCATGTTGTTGCGGAAGCGCTCAAAGGGGCGGTATTTGCCGCAGAATTATTCCATCGGACCGGTTTTGATGCAAACCCGAAAGCGGCGGATCCCCGCGGGGATATTGTTCAGACCTTGATATTCAACGCACCGGAGCCATTGGTACAATTCTGTCAAAGCGTTCAGGCATCTTCTCCGGTGGATTCCTTTGTCAAACCGGAACCCTGGAACATGCCCGGATATGATCATCCGGTTATTATGGCCGCAGGCGCTTTTATCCAAGGCGCATCGATCGAACTGAGCTGCGACGCACCGATGAAACCTCCGTATATCGCCTATATGCAAGGGGGTCTTGTTTTCGAACATGTGAAGTATGCATCCATGATTGCCGCTTCCAGCATGGGGAACTGCCAATGAAAAAGCAAAATCAGACAAATAGGACCAATGCATCGAATTTATCTAATTCATCGGATATTTCAAATAAATCGAATCCATTGAATAAATCCACAATGGCCGGCCCGACCGGCAGTGTCAGCCGATCCGGCCAAACAACCCGGACGAAGTCTGCGGTTCTATTTAAACACAAACCGGATAAAAAAAGCATCAACCGGGAATTGAATGGAAATTCACCGGAAGACCAGCGGGAAATGATGATGCGGCGAGATGCGAAGCTTCGGGCGGTCGAAAAGCGGAAAGCGCGGTCACGGTCCGTCACCATGACTGTTTTTGTTCTGGTGATTATGATTTTCACCGTTTTTATCATTCTCCAGATCATGCAGCAAACCGCACCTAAACCCGAATTCATGTTCCTTAAAAACGGTGTGCTGGAGCATACTGTCGGATCGACCGGCCTTCTGATCCGCGACGAGACCCTCATGAAAGCTTCCGCGGCCGGAACGGTCAAACCGCTTGTCGAGGAAGGAAACCGGGTATCTTTCGGGCAGAATATCGCAATGATCATCGGCCAGGGAGAGGAGGCATCCTTGACCGCACTTAAAAACTGCGAGCAGCAGATATCGGATTTGCAAAGAGACCTGATCAACCAGGGCAAAGGTCCGGGTGCCCGTGTGATCTACGAGGAAGCAGACAAGGAAATCGCGGAACTGGTCGATCTGATCCGGGAAGACAGCATCCAAGGATCCCTTCTGAACATGAATTCCTATGAGACATCCATTGCGGTGCTTCTGGAACGCCGGGATACAAGACTTTTATCGATTGATTTCAATGATTCAAGATTAAACGAACTGAAACTCCAAAAAGAGAATCTAGAAAAAAAACTCGGGCTCCTCTCCGGAAAGATTGTCAGTAAAGCGCCCGGAATCGTGTCCTATAATATTGATGGACTCGAGGAAAAATTGATTATCAAGGATGCTCCATTATTGACGGTGGAACAGTACAATGAATATATTAAAGTGATCAAAGGGCATACCACAACCGGAGAAATCGTGAAGAAAGACGAACCGGTCGTACGGATCACAAGCGGCATATACCAGTGCGTCGCTTTCCTGCTGCCCGGTGCCAAACCAGAGTCTTTTACCGCGAACAGTGTCCATACTATTAAAAGCACTCTGGACGGCACGATGATCGAAAATTGCAAAGTGATCAGTTCCATCACAGCGGGAGACGGCCTGTTTGTTATTTTCCAGACAGACCGGCAGCTGGATCGCTTTTCGGACCGGAGAACCATCCAGGCCAGCATCACGACAAGCAGCTTTAAAGGATTGAAGATCCCGGTTTCCTCCATTATCGGATTTGACAAAGAAAAGAAAACAGGAGAAATCATGATTGTATCCAAAGGGTACACAAGAAAAACAAAGATCAGCATCATCGATTATGATCGGGAAGATGCCATTGTTGAAGGGGTGAAGGATCAGACCTATACTCCCGAACTCAATGGATATCTGGTGAAGAATCCGGAATCGGTGGCGGAAGGGGAGAACATCGGGGCGGCGGCTGAATAGGCCGGGCTTTCGACCTCCGGTATTTTGAAAGAAAGGGATATGCATCGGCCGATGAAAATAAAAATGATTCTTTAAGGAGGATTTTTGCTTTGAACGATAATTCTATTGCGCAGAATATCATGCGCATCCAGGAGAAAATCCATACCCATGCGTTGAACAGCCATCGGGACCCGGGGGAGATCACTTTGATCGGTGTTTCAAAATTTTTCCCCGCACAGGCGGCAGAAGAAGCTGTGAGAGCGGGACTTGCCGACCTCGGCGAAAACCGTGTTCAGGAACTGATCGAAAAGCGCGAAATACTGGAAGCGATGAACTTATATCCCAATTGGCATCTGATTGGTACACTCCAGCGAAAAAAAGTCAAACAGGTGGTGGGAAAAACCCGGCTTATCCACTCGGTCGACACGCCGGAACTGCTGGCGGAGATTTCCAAGTGTGCATTGGAGAAAGGTATTCAAAGCCCGATCCTGCTCCAGCTCAATATTTCACAAGAAGAGACAAAGCACGGATTTGATCCGGAAGAGATTCATGAGATCCTGGACCGCATTTCGGATTATCAAGGAATCCATCTTCAGGGGATCATGACCATGGCGCCCTTCACCCAGGATGAGAAAATCCTTAATGCCGTGTTTTCTGAAGCACAGGAATTGTTTCAGAAAATGAAAGATAAAGTGAAAGACGAATCTTTCTGCATTCTATCCATGGGAATGAGCAACGATTATCCCATTGCAATCCGATACGGAGCGACACACCTGCGAATCGGAACCGCTATTTTCGGAACAAGAAACACGACCATCGAATAGAAGATTACATGCGGATGTCATATGGAATAGTTATGTTTCAGAATAATTACAAGCATCTTACTTATTGGCCCGCTTCCTGTTTTTTCATGGAAAGCGCGGTATAATCAACACGTCGATGAATATCAAATGCGAAAGATAAAGAACGATAATGGTCATCAGACAATAATCAAACATTTAAAACGGAGGATATAAAAATGGCTGCATTTTTTACTAATTTGCTGGATAAGTTCAGAGGATTCGATTCAGAAGATGAATACGAAGAAAATGAATATGAAGATGTAGAGGAGACAACCCAGGAGATTCAGGTTCCAGGCGACATGAAATCCAGCTTGTTCCGCAGACAATCCAAAGTTGTGGATTTTGCAAAGCCGGTTTCCGCCGCACAGCAAGTGGTCATCATTCAACCCTCCTGCATCGAATCCGCACAGGAAGTCTGCAATCATTTAAGAGCAGGAAGAACCGTTATTTGCAACTATGAGAAGATTGATCAGAAAATCGCGCAGAGGGTCATGGATTTTATCACCGGTGCGGCTTATGCTATAGACGGACAAGTCCATAAAGTATCGCCGTTGATTTTTGTGACTGTACCGCGAAATATCTCCCTGATGGATGAGAACAGCCCAATCGGAATGGAATATCTCAAGCAGCAGCCGATGTATGCCAGCAGGTAGGACTCTCAGGAACCGATCACACAAAAAGTATTGTTTCGTTTATATTTATGGCTGTTTCAAGATGTTTTTCATTGAAACAGCTTTTTTATTTCGCCAAAAAAGCGAATTTGCTGTATAATGAATCCAAATATGTAAAAATTCGTGGATTATTTCATTTTAATTTTTCTAAAAATTTTATGCGGGGTGTTTTATGAAAATTGCATTTTCAACATTGGGCTGTCCGGAATGGACCTGGGAAGACATTTATTCAATGGCCAAGGATATCGGATTCGACGGCATTGAGCTGCGAGGGCTCGGCGGCGAAATCAGCTCCTACAAGGCAAAACCATTTTTAGAGAATGAAATAGAGAATACTAAGAAAAAACTGGATCTGCTGCACATCGAAATTCCCTGCATATCGTCTTCCTGCAGCCTTAAAAACGCGCTTTCCATTCAGCAAACCATGATCGAAGGTTTCTCCAGCATTGATCTGGCAAGCTGGCTCGGAACCGCGTATGTCCGTACCCTGGGAGGCATCGAGCCCAACGTGACATCGCCGATCGATGAACCCCAGTTTTTCAAAGCCTGCCGCGCATTGTCGAATCATACGGCTGCAACGGA
>CAZJXH010000226.1:0-6139 GCA_964549475.1 uncultured Oscillospiraceae bacterium | reverse complement strand
AAAATTAACGAATAAAATCAATGAATTAATCAAGCGCTATTCTGCAAGGATTGCATTATTCCATGCGGACTATATTGATATTTCCTCCACGGAATTGCGTGAAATGCTCTTGTCCGATCCGGAAAGCGCTGCCCCGTACCTTTTACCGGCATTGAAAGAATGGATCGATAAAAATGGAATTTATATCAATCAAAACAATCTTGCACGAATTTCGCCGGAAAACTTCATCAAACTTCAAGAATACGAATGTGAATTGCAAAAAGCAATCACAAAAGAACGCCTCATCCACTCCATCAACACAATGAGGGAAGCGGTGAAGCTGGCGATTCTTTTCGACGGGGATATCCAAAAATCCGCGATTGCCGGATTGCTTCATGATTGTGCAAAATCAATGGCAAAAAAAGGGAGGGATTCGCTATTCACGCAAAGAATTCAAGGAGGACAGTCAAAGAATTTCTCCGATATCCTCCACGCATACGAAGGAAGACAAGTAGCGATCGAACAATTCCATATTAATGATCCGGACATCCTGAATGCCATTTATTATCACACCACTTCGCGCGCTGGATCATCCTTGCTGGAAAAAATCATCTTTGTCGCGGACAAAATCGAACCGGGAAGATCTTTTCCCCGAATCGACGAGATCAGAAAAATCACTTATCACGATCTTGAAGAGGGATTAGCCGCCTGTTTGACCGATATCATCCAATTGCTGCGCCGGACAGATAAAACACCACATCCCGACACCATCGCCGCATACCAATCGATTATTGCGAATAGGATCCTTTAAACGAATGAACCTGAATCAGAAAAATGAAAGGTGGAAAAAATGAATCCAACAGAAATGGCAGAGACAATTCAAAAAATCCTGGACAACAAAAAAGGAATGGATATTCAAACGATCAATTTGGAGGGGAAGACCGTACTGACGGACTATTTCGTTCTTGCAACGGGGACTTCGACTCCGCATATCCGTGCTTTATGTGATGAAGTTCAAATAAAAATGAAAAATGACTATAATATTGAAGCGAGCCATGTCGAGGGCTATCAGAGCGGAAGATGGATCCTGCTGGATTATGGCAATGTGATCGTCCATGTGTTTCATGCCGAAGACCGTGCATTTTACAGCCTCGAAAAATTATGGAGCTCGAGAAATCCACAAATGACGCCATAACCGGGATCAAGAAATCTGTTATCAGTATATTATAGAGAAAAGTCGGAAAAAGTCGGAAAAAGTCGGAAAATCACCTCTTTTTTTCGATGATTCCTCTTGCTATAATCACCATAATACCTTGTTTTCACAAGACTGTATGAGGATTTGTTATGGATGATACGATTAGAAAGCAAAAACAGGAGGAAGACCGGAAAAACAAGACAAGCAGCAACCACAAGAAACTGTTTTTAATCTTGATTGCCATCCTGTTTTTTTCAGGAATAGCGATTTTATCGGTAATACTGGAAAGCCCAAAAAGCCAATGGGCTCTGGCAATCTCCGATCCGCTTGAGGACTTGCCTATGGACTCTTCCCAGAGAACAGCGAACGCTTCCGGTTCGGTTTCCTCCATACCGAAGGCCAGCCGGCCCGACAGCGGATATGCGTTTCCGGTATATATTGTTGGGGAGATATGCGTTCCCGGCATTTACCAGCTTGACTCCGGGATGTTCTTATACCAGCTTGTTGAAATGGCGGGAGGATTGACGGAAAGAGCAGCCAAAAATCGTATCAATCTTGCTTTTAAAATCACAAAAAACCAAATGATCAAAATTCCAAGCCAGGAAGAAATGGACAAAGGAGAAATCGGAGGTGCGGCAGAAGGGCTGCTTCTTGACAACGAAGCCGGATTGGACGAAAATGCAGAGCAGCAGGATTCTTCCGCAAGAATCAATATCAATACGGCAAATGAAGAAATGCTGGATAAGCTTCCGGGTATTGGCGCAGCCACCGCAAAACGGATTATTGATTACAGAAATAAAAATGGAAATTTCAAAACCATCGAAGATATCATGAAAATTCCCGGCATCAAACAAAACAAATTTACACAGATCAAAGACCGGATTACGGTATGAATACAGTGATCAATTCAATAATAAAGACAATGATAGAAGTCATGAATGAAAACCAAGCATGCAAATTAAACCGGTATCTCTTGAAATTTACCCCTTTTCATAGTAGAATCGTTCTAGATAAGAATAATAAAAAAAAATATCCCATGCGACGATTCAAGACGGAGGCTATCGATTGGACAGTTTGTCCCAGGCAAATGGAATAGAGCCATTATCATCCCGTATGGCGCCAAGAACGCTTGATGAATATATCGGACAAGAACATATATTGGGTCAAGGGAAGCTATTGCGGCGGATGATTGAAGCGGACCGGTTCAGTTCCATCATTTTATTCGGCCCTCCAGGCACAGGGAAAACCTCGATTGCCAGAGTCATTGCAGCAACCACCAAACTCGGATTCCAGAAACTGAATGCAGTGACTTCCGGTGTTGCCGATATCAAACGGATTTTGGCGGAAACACAGAATAAAATTTATAATCCTTCCGGGAGGACTGTTCTTTTTATCGATGAAATCCATCGTTTCAACAAGGCGCAGCAAGATGCGCTATTACCCCATGTGGAAGATGGAACCCTTCTTCTGATCGGTGCGACGACCCAAAACCCCTTTTTCGAGGTGAACAAGGCGCTTATTTCCCGTTCGACGGTTTTTCAACTGACCCCATTGACCGAAGAAAATATTTTACAGATTCTGAAACAGGCGATCCATCACAAAGAGCGCGGATTTGGCAATCTACCCATCCAATTTGAAGAAAATGTATTGGAGTATATCTGCAACCTGTCGAACGGCGATGCGAGGATCGCCTTGAATGGATTGGAATTGGCGGTTGTGACAACAATTCCGGATAAGAACGGACGGATTTATATATCAAAAGAAACCATTGAAGATTGCATGCAGAAAAGAAGCATTTCGTTTGATGCGGATGGAGAAAGCCATTATGACACCATCAGTGCATTTATCAAATCCATGCGGGGAAGCGATCCGGATGCGGCTGTTTTTTATCTGGCACGAGCGCTTTACGGGGGAGAAGACATCGAATTTTTAGCGAGACGAATTATCATATGCGCATCGGAAGATGTCGGGATGGCCAATCCGTCTGCTCTGAGTACTGCGATATCCGCTTACCAGGGGATTGTGATGATGGGAATGCCGGAAGCCCGGATCCTATTGTCCCAGGCGGCGATCGCTGTGGCGACAAGTCCGAAGTCAAATGCCTCCTATAAAGCGATTGATAAAGCCCTGGAAGATGTCTCATCCAGGAGAACCGGAGAAATACCGATGCATTTGCGAAATGCGCCTGCAAAAGGAATGAAGGACCTCGGGTATGGAAAAGGATACCAATATGCTCATGACTTTCCAGGCAATATTGTCGACCAGGAATATCTGCCGGTGGAAATGAAGGGCACGGTATATTATAGTCCCTATCCAAATGGATATGAGCTAAAAATAAAAGAATGGCTTGATAAAAGAAGAGAAAAAAAGGGAGAATGAAATAATCGCTTGATACTGTAAGATTTTAATCAGTAAAATAAACAGGTGAAATAATCAGTAAAAATAATCAATAGAATTTTAATTGGGAAAATCACAGGGAGTAAAAAATGAACGGAAACAAAGAATTTGAATTTGATTACGGAAAAGGAAAAGTGTCTTTCCATCTGCCCCTCAAAAACTTTTTAACGGAAGTGAAGGCAAATGAAATCACCCCGCGGTTTACGGGGTTGGATGAAGTAGAAAGAGCATTGGCCAACCCGATCGGAACACCAAGAATATCCGAAATCGTATCAAAAGGGGAATCAATCTGCATTATTACCAGCGATATCACAAGGCCATGCCCGTCACAGATTCTACTCCCGCCGCTGATTGCGGAACTGCAGGAGGCCGGGGTCTCGCCGGATGACATCACCGTTGTTTTTGGTTTGGGCAGTCATCGCAGACACACGGAAGAAGAAAAAAGGGTTCTTGTAGGAGATTTCATTTATGAAATGGTCCATACGGTGGACAGTGATCCGGAAGACACCGTGTTTTTAGGCAACACTTCCCGCGGTACGCCTGTCAATATTACCAGCATTGTCGCGCAGGCCGACCGGAGAATCTGTCTGGGAAATATCGAAATGCACTATTTTGCCGGATACAGCGGTGGCGGGAAAGCGATTATGCCGGGCGTTTCTGATCGAGAGGCGATTCAGGCGAATCACAGCAAAATGACTGAACCCACATCAAAAGCCGGAGAAATCATGCACAACAATGTCCGGCTTGATATTGAAGAGGCCGCGGATATTTGTGGGATTGATTTCATTCTGAACGTGGTACTGGATGAAGAAAAGACGATCGTCAAAGCGGTCGCGGGCGACCATAAAGCGGCGCACCGCGTCGGTTGTGAATTTTTAGATTCGCTTTATAAAATCAGACTTCCGGAATTGGCGGATATTGTAATTGCCACTCCGGGAGGATTCCCAAAAGACATCAACATCTATCAAGCGCAGAAATCATTGGACAATGCACAGCATGCTGTCAAAAAAGACGGCGTGATCATTCTGGTCGCAGACTGTTCGGAAGGGTTCGGAGAACATGTTTTCGAAGAATGGCTGACGGACGCGCCTTCTCCCGAAAGCCTCCTTCATCGGATTCAGACGGAGTTTCGTCTGGGCGGACATAAAGCCGCAGCAATCGCCATGGTCATCCAAAAATGCGATGTCTATTTTGTATCCAATCTAAGCCCGGATATTGCGGCAATTACGTTCATGAAACCTTACCGTGATGTTCAATCGGCATTGGAGGATGCGTTGAGGAAAATAGGCGATAATGCAAAAATAATCGTGATGCCGCATGCCGGATCCACTCTGCCTTTTGTTGAATCCAACATTTAATCAGGGATATCGGCAGAACGTAACTTCAGTTACTCCCTTTTGGAATGGAATTCGATATAGTGATAAAAGTAAAATATAATGAATACTATAAAGGTAAAACAATCTGATACAAAGGTGATAAGCCACTTTGGAAGGAGCCCTATGAGTGAACAGCCAGTAAAACGCGTTTATTTGGACAATGCAGCGACAACACCGGTCCGTGCCGAGGTGATCGAGGTCATGCTGCCTTATTTTTCCAATAATTACGGCAATCCGTCTTCTTTATACCTGTCCGGAAGAATTGCAAAGAAAGCCCTGGAGGAATCTCGTGAAAAAATAGCAAATGCCATCCATGCGAATCCGGCAGAGATCTTTTTCACCTCCTGCGGATCCGAATCGGATAACTGGGCAATAAAAGGAATAGCGGAAGCTTATTCCTCAAAAGGAAAACATATTATCACATCAAAAATAGAACATCATGCGGTTCTGCATGTTTGCCAGACTCTTGAGAAAAAAGGATATGAAGTTACCTATCTTGGCGTTGATTCGAACGGAATCCTGGATGCGAAAGAGGTTGAGGCCGCCATACGCCCCGATACAATCCTTGTGACCGTCATGATGGCGAACAATGAGATTGGAACGATTCAGCCAGTTCGCGAAATAGCCAGAATATGCAGAGCAAAAGACGTTATTTTTCATACGGACGCCGTACAGGCGCTTGGTTCCATGCTGATTGACGCTCCGGCGATCGGCGCAGACATGATGTCGTTTTCTGGACACAAGGTCAATTCGCCGAAAGGAATTGGAGCACTTTATGTACGGAAGGGTGTGAAGCTTCGTCCTTTTATTGAAGGCGGCGCCCAGGAACGAAACAAGCGTGCCGGCACAGAGAATATACCGTATATCGTCGGTTTTGCCAAAGCGGTTCAATTAGCCCAGGAGGAATGCGAAGAGCATTATCTGAAACTGGTTGAGATGAGGGATGCGTTTATCGACGGTGTCCTTGCCAGAATTCCACATGTGCGGCTGAATGGTGACCGATCCCGCCGATTACCGGGGAATGCCAACTTGTCCTTCGAATTTATCGAAGGCGAGTCCTTGCTATTAATGCTTGACAGCATGGGATTCGAATGCTCAAGCGGATCCGCATGTACATCAGGATCACGGGATCCTTCCCATGTCTTGCTGGCGATCGGCTTGCCCCATGAAATCGCCCATGGATCCCTGCCTG
>CAZJXH010000225.1:0-6144 GCA_964549475.1 uncultured Oscillospiraceae bacterium | reverse complement strand
AAATATTACCCGTAATGGTACCATTATTGCTGAAAGTGATATCTTCTTCAAGCGCAATGGACTTCGAAAATAAATTGTAAATATAAGCGTACTCTGCCAATCCATTTGTTCCTGCTGGACCGGTATCGCCTTTTTCGCCTTTCGCTCCGGTCGGTCCCGTTGCTCCTGCCGGGCCTGTTGCGCCGGTTGCACCTGCCGGGCCTGTTGCGCCAGTTGCACCTGTTATGCCAGGATTTCCTTGTGGTCCCATTGCACCTATCGCGCCGGTATCGCCTTTTTCGCCTTTCGCTCCGGCCGGGCCTGTTAAGCCTATAGCTCCGGTCAGTCCGGTTGCTCCTGCCGGGCCGGTTAAGCCTATCGCACCGGCTGGGCCTGTTGCTCCGGTGTCACCCTTTTCCCCTTTTATTGTCACAGGAGTGCTTGTTACCCCCGCCGACTGTGTGCATCCGGTAAAGAGCCCCGTTACTAAAATCACCGTCAGAATAATTGATATCATTTTTTTCATGTTGTCATCCTCCTTGTGCAAAAAATTCAGGAATGAAACATTTTTCCTGTTTATTCCCTTTTGTCGATAAAATTATAGCACTTTTTACAGGAAGGGTAGTAGCATTATAAAAGAATTCTCTGCATCAGGATAAATCTGCAATTTCGGGCTCTATTCATCGATTGTTATGTTTCCAGCCAGGTTGGCATTGCTTCTCGTTTTCCTGCTTATATGGAAACATTTTAGATATTGAATCATTTCTTCATGACTTTTCGCCGATGGTAGTTTATCTTATACAGGACACCGCCAAGTATCACCAAGACGCCAATAATCGCCATTACATACACGAATATTTCAGTATTTTTGATTGCACTATCAGAATCTCCATTTTCAGATGAGGCTGGGATTGTCGGCACACCGCTCCTATTGTCATTTGAATACAAGTCACTATTTCCAGAACTTTGTAATCGGCTGCTCTTGGTTTTACTATTCTCTTTACTCGTAGTTGATAATTCGCTGCCAGCATTGCTGCTATTGCCGCTTTGTGGGTATTTTAGTGTTTCAGTAACATTAAAGGTTTTGTCGCCAAGCTGACCGCTGCTATTGTCTCCCCATGTCCAGATTGAACCGTCTGTTTTTAATTGCAACCGTATGGAAAGCACCTGCTGCTATTTCTTTTACATCCCGTAAATTGTTATTTTGTTTTTCTTTAAATTTTATACGAAGAGGAGATTACAATATCGCCTGTGTTTCGCATTTTTTCATCCGGAGCTGTTCTATTCTTTTTCATTCCATAAAGTACAATGATCAGGCATGCTGTCTGAATCAAAATGTTGACTGCAAATGAAAGAATCATTTTGTATATTTGATTCATTGTCATGCCATATTGTATAAAATCATCCGAAATACGGATATAAAAAATCATCGAATTTATAAAAAAATAAAATAGGCTGATCAGGGAAAATATGGTTCCGATAAGGTATAAAGCCAAGCCAATTTTTCTTATTTTTTCTTTTTCACTGAGGATGTAAAGTCCGAAGAGGATTCCCCCAATAGAAACACAAATGCTGAATGGGATTCCCAGCGCGCTGATCAAAAATGGCAGAAGCATTTCTCCCTCGGTCGATCCATTTTCGATATAGATCTGATAGGCTTTCAAGGACATGAAAATATTATATCCGATTTTGATTATCGAACCAATCGAGAACAGAACAAACATTAAAAACACAATCTGTTTTGCCCGATTGAAACGCATTGAAATTTCTATTTCTCTACTTCTTTTTAAATCAATATAAACAAGCAGAAAGCCCCCGATGCCAAGGGTTAGCAAGCCCAGAAAGCCCCCTCCGGAAAATAGCAGGTATTCTGCTGTATCTCCAAATGTCATTCTGATTCGAAGAGGATTGAATAGATAGGATAGCGAATTGAAAATTTTATAGGAAGAATATAGGCAAAGCATAACGGATGCTGCGATCACCAATTTTCTGCCTGTTTTGTTTGTCATCGTCCGTTCTCCTTTGTTATTCTTTTTCGTCTTTTCATCGTCGATTTCAATATCACTCACAGTTAACATGTTCGGGAAAAACAATGATTGATCTGGCATTAAAAGTATTAATCGCTCATCCTGAAATGTGTGTTAAGTCATACTAAGATCGCTTTTTTCAAGGCGAGGAAGCGCTTTCCTCCCAATATAGCAAATTGCTACATGTGCTTTTTAATCAATCGGAAGTCTTTAATCGACTGGATCCCTATTTTTGTAATTTTTTTAAAATTAATCGAATTGACACCGCCCTGTCGAGGCCGGAACGTGATCGGGATGAATTTCACATTTTCTTTCGCATGCAGCAGTGAAACCGTCAGCATGACATTGGAAAGATTGAAGTCTTTCGGAATCTTTTGGATATATTTCGCCAATATGTCTCTTTGAATCAGCCGGAACGGCGTATTGGCATCCGTGATATTCAATCTAAAAATACACCATAGAACAAACTTCAGTGTCTTCGTGACAAAAATCCTGGAAATACCGTCCTGTCTGCTTTTTCGGTATCCGATAATAGCCGGATAATCCGCTCTTTTCTCCCAGAAAGGCCAGAATTCCACCGGCAGCGTCTGCCCATCGGAGTCCGTTTGAAAAATGTAATCCGCATTTTTTTCAAGCGCATAATGATAGCCAAACAAAACCGTCGCTCCATGCCCGCCATTTTGTTTGGTCAAGGCCTCCAGCCGGGGCAGCTCTTTTTGCAGTTCCTGCAGCTTTTCGTATGTATTGTCTTTGCTGCCGTCATTGATAATAACCAGTTTGGAATCACCGCCTGTTTTTTCAACGACCTCATGCCATTCTCTTGCAACCGACTCAATATTTTCCGCTTCATTATAAGAAGGGATGATAATATAAAGACTATCCACAAATTCTCTCCTTCATGCTTTCATTGATCTGCTACATAACTGAATTAATTTTACATCGCAAAGCGTAAAAAAGATACTGGGATTTTCAGATATCGGGACTTTACCGGGATTTTAACAAGAAAGTTTTGACCTTATCCGATTATAGTGGTAAAATTTAAGAAATCGATATATTGTTGCTGAATTCCCGTTTATTGATTGAACGGGATACGGGGGAACCAATTTTGGGGGTGAATCGGCATTTACATCCAATTCTTCTGCTAATTTTCAACGAATGAAGAAGAATTCATGTGTGCTGTAGGGCTAATCTTTCTGCCCGAATCCGTCAGCTAACCTCGGAAGCTTTGAAGGAAGCCTTTTTTTGTTGTCTTTTAAAGCGGATTTCCACGTGTCAGCACATGTAGGAGTCCGTTTTTTTCGGGCTTCCTACCCCAAAAACGGCAGGAGGAAAACACATGAATTATGCAGCAGACAGAGTTAAAAAAGTGAGAGACTCAAGATTTGAAGGGCTGAAAAATGTCATCGCAGACTATGAAGCAGTAAAAAACAGCATCCGGACCGGAATGGACGATTCTGTGAGAATCAGGCAGCAGCAGGATAAAATCATGCATATGCTCCATGCCACACAGGAGCAATGGGAGGATTATAAATGGCAGCTTAAATATCGTTTTACCGATGCAAAAGACATTGCGAAAATTCTCGGATTGGATGAGAAAGAGACCGCGCAGATCATTGAGATCGGGAAAACCTACCGGTATGCCATTTCCCCGTATTTTCTTTCGCTGATTGATCCCGGAAATCCAGATTGTCCCATCAAGCTGCAATCGGTTCCATCGTTTCATGAGTTGGAAGGAGAAGGTTCTCTGGATCCCATGGACGAAGAAGGCTGGACCCCTGAAGATCTTATCACAAGAAGATACCCGGACCGGCTGATCATCAAAGTGACCAATCAGTGCGGCATGTACTGTAGATTTTGTCAGCGCAGAAGAAGAATCGGGGAACGGGATACCCATTCTTCCGAGAAAAAGCTGATGAAGGCAGTCGATTATGTCAGAAACAATCCCGAAATCCGGGATGTTCTGATCACAGGAGGCGACGCCTTCATGCTGGCGGATGATGTGCTGGACCGGCTGCTTGCCGCGCTGAAAGAGATCCGCCACGTCGAGATCATCCGGCTGGGAACCAGGACCCCTGTCACCCTCCCCCAAAGGATCACGCCGGAATTGATCCGGATCTTGAAGAAATATCACCCGCTGTACGTCAATACCCAGTTCAACCATCCGGCGGAAATCACTCCGGAGTCGAAGAAAGCCTGTGAAATGCTTGCAGACTGCGGCATCCCCCTGGGCAATCAAATGGTTCTTCTAAACAAAGTAAACAACGATCCGTTTATTGTCCGCAAGCTCAATCAGGAGTTGCTGAAGATCCGGGTGAAGCCTTACTATATTTTCCATCCGAAGACAGTCAAGGGCACCTCGCATTTCTGGGTGAAAGTCGAGGATGGTCTCGAAATCATTGAATCCTTGAGAGGAAGAACCTCCGGTATGGCCATCCCTACGTATATAGTAAACGGAACAGGCGGACTCGGTAAAACCCCCATATTGCCGAATTATTTATTATACATAGGCAAAGACAAAGCCAAATTCCGCAACTGGCGCGGCGAGATCTTCCAGGTAAAAAACAATTTCTAAGCAATCCGCTAAAAATGTTTTTAGCAACCGCCCTGATTTTCATGTTTTATTGCTTAAAGCGCGCTTTATATTGCTGATTTTCACACTTCATTGATATAAAACGCGCTTTATATTGCTGATTCTCACACTTTATTTATATAAAGCGCACTTTACATTTTATCTGCTGCCTCCCGGCAGCTGGAGATTATTTGATTGATCTTCTCGCTGTCCCAATCCGGATTCATCGGGATAAATACGGTCCTGCTTAGAATATCAATTGTTTTCGGGCACATATCCATTGCATAGTCCATGTTCAGGCCCTTGTTTTTTTCCATAAGATACGGATTCACATCATCATTATGTCCTCCGTGCTTTAGGATGATCGGTGCCCAATTGCGATAGACGTGTTTGCCGCTGTCAATGGGAAGATTCCCGTGAACGCCTTCACTCCCGGCGAAAGCCCTTGCTGTTTTTTCATCTGCAAATGAAAATCCCAGCGTAGTGCCACAATCCCCTTCGATGTCGTTGGATCGTATGAAATTGATATTCTTCGTATTCGAGAGGGCCGCCATAATGGTCTTCTTTGTCGTTCTCAAATCCGCCAGTATGCCGTCAAGCTTCTTGAGCTGCTCCCTTAATATTGCTCCGAGAACCTCGCTGATCCTGAACTGGGATCCGATAAAAGTTTCAATTTCCAGTCCTTTTGTATAAGGTCTGAACTGCGAACCGCCGTCATGATAGACAAGCGCCCGTTCATAAACCCTTCTGTTATCGGTTACAATGGCTCCGCCTTCTCCCGCAGAAATGATTTTGAAATTATTGAAGCTGAATCCTCCGGCATCGCCGATCGAACCGAGGCGTTTGCCCTTGTAGCTTCCCCCATCCGCCTGACAGGCGTCTTCCAGGACTTTAAGGTTATGTTTTCTGGCAATTTCCATTATTTTCTCCATATTCGCAGGAAACCCGCAAATATGAACCGGAATGATCGCCTTCGTGTTTTTCGTGATCTTACTTGCGACATCAGCCGGGTCAAGGGTAAGCGAATCGTCAATTTCAGCAATGACCGGTATGGCGCCTACTGCAAGCACGGCAGTGGCAGTTGCCATAAAAGTATATCCGGGGACAATCACTTCGTCTCCGGGCCCGATCTCGAGACCCACAAGTGCGGCAATTAAAGCTGCGGTCCCGCCTGAAACGCAAATTGCATATTTAGAGCCTATGGTTGAAGCCCATTCTTCTTCAAAATGGTCAACTTCCTTGAGTCCTTCGTTGATTCTGAATAATTGTTTGCTTTCAATTACCCTTGTGACTGCTTCAATTTCTTCTTTTCCTATTCTGTACATATTAAGCCTCCTTATAAAATTACGATTGCAGATGATAAATTAACACATAAAACATTATTTCCTTTTTATATTTAGGTAAGGTTTTTATTCCATACTTATTGTCTCTATCGTATTAAGTTTAAATTATCATCTAAATTTTTTCAATATGTTTTTTGATTATTTGGTAATAAATTCACTTTATTTTTAGTGATTTGTTAAAAATGGCGCTGTAATTCTTCCCGTTATATAATTCAATTGACAAACA
>CAZJXH010000224.1:0-6279 GCA_964549475.1 uncultured Oscillospiraceae bacterium | reverse complement strand
CATTTAGGTTATTTGAAATGCCTAACGATCCATACCAGTCCATAGGGATCGTTTTCCTCCTGCGATATTTATATTAAGATCTTTACAGGGAGGTGCATTTCATTTAGGTTATTTGAAATGCCTAACGATCCATACCAGTCCATAGGGATCGTTTTTCCTCCTGTAATAAGATGATTTTAACCATAATCCGCTTGCCCGTCAATCACACCGGCTGGATTCCGGTTTCAATCCCGCCGATAGAAGTATCGATCTTGTGCTTCCTGGCTCTTCTTACTTTAAAATATTTCTCCGCTACTTGCGGGAACATCGCCCATGTCAGGACATCTTCTTCCTGTTCAAGGTATTCCGCCACTTCTTTGCGTGTATTTTCCAGTTCGGGTGCGATCAGATCGGCCGGTCTCCCGGTAATCGGTTTCTCTTCCCCAAGGATTTTCTTATAGATCTCTTCGCTGATCGGAGCCGGAGGAAGGCCATATTCGCCTTTCACCATCGCTTTGGATTCTTTGGGGACCATTTTGTAGCGTTCCCCGGTAATAATATTCATCACGGCCTGTGTTCCGACAATCTGGCTGGAGGGCGTAACCAATGGCGGATATCCGAAATCCTTCCGGACACGGGGAACCTCTTCCAGTACGGCATTCAACTGATCAATTTTCCCTGCCTGTTTCAATTGGGAGACAAGATTGGACAGCATTCCACCCGGAACCTGGTATCGAAGCGCATTGACATCAACACCCAGCATCTTTGGGTCTAAAAGTCCGGATTTCAGCCATTTCTCCCTTATGATGGTAAAATAAGCAGCGATATCCGACAATTTATCCAGTGAAAGCCCTGTGTCATACTGCGTTCCCGCCAGTGTCGCGACAAGCGGCTCTGTCGGCGGCTGGGATGTGCCAAGAGCGAGAGGGCTGATGGCGCAATCCACGATGTCGCATCCCGCTTCAATCGCTTTCAGATAGGTCATGGACCCGACTCCGCTTGTATAATGGGTATGAAGCTCAACCGGCACATTCAATGTGGATTTGAGCGCTTTTACCAGTTCAAAGGCTTCCATCGGAAGCAACAGTCCGGCCATGTCCTTGATGCAGACAGAATTCGCACCCATATCCTCCAGCCGTTTCGCGTCAGCGACGAACTTTTCGGTAGTGTGGACAGGGCTTGTCGTATAACAAATACAGCCCTGGGCATGTCCGCCTTCCTTGATGGTGGCTTCCATCGCTTTTTCGATATTTCGGAAATCATTCAGTGCATCAAAAATCCGAATGATATCGATCCCGTTTGCGATGGATTTCCGGACAAAATATTCCACGACATCATCTGCATAATGCTTGTATCCCAGCAGATTCTGACCGCGCAGAAGCATTTGAAGCTTCGTATTCGGGCATGCGGTCCGGATGGTGCGGAGGCGTTCCCAGGGATCTTCGTTCAAAAATCTGACGCAGGAGTCAAATGTCGCTCCCCCCCAGCATTCCAATGCATTGTATCCGACCTTGTCCAGCATGCCCAGTGCCGGTTTCATCTCTTCGATTGTCATACGGGTCGCCGCAAGAGACTGATGGGCATCACGCAGAACCGTCTCGGTAATTTTCACTCTGGCCATTTTTTATCTCCTCCCATGGACTATTCCAATGAAACTAAAGGGTCTCCGGCATTCATAGACGCGCCTTTTGTGATCATGACATCTGCAATGACGGCGTCGCGCGGAGATACAATCTCATTTTCCATTTTCATCGCTTCCAAAACACACAGAACCTGGTTCTTTTTCACTGTCTGTCCGATTTTCACCGAGACTTTCAGTATCGTTCCAGGCATTGGACAGGAAACGGTTTCGGATCCGGCCTTTGGTGCCGCAGAAGCATGCGCCGCTGGTTTTGGCTTTTCAGGCTGGATGGAAGGTACTTTCTTTTCGGCGGCAGCAGGTTTTGTTTCCTGCGGTATTTTGACCTGGGGAGTCATGGCTTCACCGGCTCCTCCTGTGATTTCCTCCACATCGACTTCGTATTGATTCCCGTTCACGGATATGAGAAATTTTTTCATTGATTTATCCTCCATTTATTATCAAGATAGTAATACTTGCAATGAGCTGATCAGCCTCGGCCTGGTTGACGACGGCATAATGACCTCGTCCACATGGCCCAGGGAGGACGCTACATAAGCAGAAGCAATTTCCTTGCTGTATTTATTTGTAAAATCGGCTCTGGCAGCGATTGGATTGGGGGAAACCGCGATTTCTTTGCGATAAATGATGTTGGCGGCAGTATCTGGTGAGACGACTGCGATTTCGGCTGTCGGCCATGCAAAAACAAAATCGCATCCGGACTGTTTGCTTGCCAATGTCAGATAAGCCGATCCGATCGCTTTTCCGACAAGAATCCCGATTCTCGGAGAACAGCTGGAATCCATCGCACGATAGAGCTCCGCACCGCTGAAAATGATATCCGAATGTTCTTTCTCGATTCCAATGGCAAACCCTTCGCAGTCGACAAAGGATATCACAGGAATTTGGAAAGTATCGCAGAATGCAATAAGCGCGGTTGCTTTTTTCGCCATGGGCGAATCCATCCGCGGCAGTTTGTTTGCGATGATTCCAACGGTGAATCCATCCAGTTTTGCGAAAGCAGTGATCATCCCGGTCGCATATTCTTTTGAAATCTCGAACACAGATTCTTTATCAGCGACAAGCTGAATAATCTCAGCCATATCATATCCCTGGTCCAATGAATCCGCGATTTCGTCCAATCGGCTCTCCACCCGGTTCGGATCGTCGTTTGTCTCGTCGTCCACAGCAATATCGTCCGGATGATCCGGCAGATATTCCAGCAGTGTTTTGATCGACTGCATGCATCCCGTTTCATCATCGCATACTACCGTTGCCAACCCGGTTTTTGTAGAATGGATGAAAGCCCCTCCGATTTCGGAAGGTTCGATCGGCTTGCCTTCTGTTGCGGCGGTAATTGATGGTCCGTTCATATAAAGGCCGGAAGCGGTCTTGGCCATAATCCGGAAATGACTCAGGCTGGCGGCAAATGCGCTTCCGCCAGGGCAAGGTCCCATAATCGCGGCAAAGGTCGGAATCTGGGCAGAAGCCTCATTGAGGCTGGAAAGCACACCGGCAAGTCCTTCCAAAGCAAGAATGCCCTCTTCGATCCTGGCGCCGCCGGTATCATAAATCCCGATAAAAGGAGATTTTGACTGGATGGCCATTTGGATAATCCCGCTGATCTTTTCTGCATGCATCTGGCCCATCGATCCGGCATATACCGTTGGATCCTGGCTTGCTACAAAAACCAGCCGGCCCGATACAGTCCCATACCCGGTGATTACTCCGTCCCCGTCAATTTTTTCGCGGTCGAATCCAAAGGAAAATCCACGCGACTGGACAAACTGGTTCACTTCGACAAAGCTTTCTTTGTCAAGCAGACTCCGGATCCGTTCAATGCAGACCCCGCTTTTCGCTCTGTTTTCTGTATCGGAAACAGATGATTTTTTTTGCACGAATTCATTCATTTTTTCACGTGAGCTCATTTTTCACCTCATTGCTGAATCATTTGCGTAATATAATAAAAAATCGGAGAAGAAGAATACCATTTCCCTCCAGCGTAATTATAGTTCAATACCATAAATAAAGGAATAGTAAAATGAAAATTTCAGAAAATTTCTTTTATCAAATTCATCATTATTTGCTTTCAAATTCAAGAATTTCCTTTTGAATTTGAGAATTTCTTTCTTACAGCAGTATATTATTCTTTCTGCTCGCCGAATATGGCATTTGATATGTTGATGATTTCTTCGGAATCAACCTTCTCCTGTTCGGCAGAAAGACCGGAACGTTCGTTTTCCGGCAGAATGATTTCTGTAATCTGCTCAATGGTGATCTGATTGTCCTGTTTCGATCCGGAAGCAGTCGACAGGGATGTCTCCATATCACGCAATGTCCCATACATCATCATATCCATCGGAGGCAGTTCTCTTACTGAAGACAATCCGAATTCCTTCAGAAACAATTCACTCGTTTCAAATAAAGTCGGACGCCCTGGCGCATCCAGCGTTCCGCATTCTTGTATCAGATTTTTCTCCAGCAGTCTTGCGATGATGCTGTCGCTGCTCACTCCCCTTACCGCTTCGACCTGCGATCTTGTCACGGGCTGGTTGTAGGCGATGATGGAAAGGGTTTCGTATGCGGCCTGTGTCATTGGAGGACGGTTCCGGGGCAGGAAAAGGCGTTGAAGAACCGGACTCATGGACGGCTTGGTGGAAATCGTGTAATCTTCGTCAAGCTGGCGTATTTGCAGCCCGCTTTTTCTGTTGTATTTGCTTTCTTCCATCATTTCAAGGAGTATTTTCCGGGTTTTTTCTTTATCATATCCTAATATCGAGGCGATTCGATCCAGAGAAACCGGATCCCCCGCCGCAAAAAGAACGGCTTCGATGGAGGCTTTTGAATCTTCCGGCGGAAGAACAAACAGCGCTTCTTCGTCTTCTTCCTCTTTCTCCGGCCGGAGAAAGTCCTCGAGATTTTCATGCTGCAGCGGCATGGCATCGGATGTTTCATCCCGGATGACTTCCATTGATTCGATTTCCATATGCGGCACCTGATCCGGACTGTTCTCCGTTTCGGATTCCATATTCGGTATGTCTATACTCATAGGTATGCTATCTCCTCAAATTTTTCTTTTGTGTAATGCCGGTCAAAAATCTGCTCGTCGCCTTTGACTGTTGCCGGATCGCATTCGATCAGGATGACATCGAACGGACCTTCCTGTTTTGCTGTGATGCGGTCGAGCTTCAGCAGTTCCAGCAAAGCCAGAAATCCAACCACCCGTTCTGCTTTTGATGTTTCTGTGCTTGGAAACAGTTCATTGAAAAATACCCGTGTCTTGTTGACCACTTGATTCCAGATGGCTTTCATTTTTTCTTTCAGTGAGATCTTTTCTCTGCGCAGCAAATGCATGATTTTGTTCGATACATCGAAAAATCGGATTTCGTTGCGCTCTGCAACGGCTTTACAGGCCCGGTAGAATTCCTCGATGCCGAATTCCTCCTGGATTCTCATGGCTGGAAGGCCAAGACTCCGCGCGGTCTCCGGCAGTCGATAAACACACTTTCCATAGGTATCGTGCCGTTCTCTCAATTCGCTTGCCAGTGCTTTGCAGCGGCGGTATTCCAGTAATTTCATCACCAGCTCTTCTCTTGGATCTTCTTCAGCGGAAACCGTCTCGTTCTGTTTTGACGGCAGCAGCAGCCGGGATTTCATGTGCAAAAGGGTCGAGGCCATGACCAGGAATTCACTCATGAAGTCCAGATCAATGATCGGGATGGTGGCGATGTATTCCAGATACTGGTCCGTGATGGTCGCGATCGGGATATCATAAATATTGATTTTGTTTTTTTCAATCAAATAGCAAAGGAGGTCCAGAGGTCCTTCGAAATTTTCCATTTTAAGATCCGGAGCACCTTTATCGGGAACATTTTTATCGTTATAATTCTTATCATGAAAATCTTTGCCATAAAATATTTTTTCGGGAGCGCTTTCATTCGTGGCAGGGCTGGAAGAGGCCTTGCCTTCAGGCTTTTCCTCCAGTTTTTCTTCCAGATTTTCTTCCAGATTTTTCTCTTCTTTCCTATCTTGTTCGAAATTTACAGGAAACGAGCTTTCTTCCGGCATTGGTCTCTCCTTTATCATTCCCGGCTATAGACCTATTTTAACAGCAGACATTACTTCCGACATCGTTTCATTTGCTTTTTCACGGGCCCGGTCCGATCCTTCTGTGATGATGTCTTTTAATAAGGATCGGTTGGAAAGCAGCGTGGTCCGCTTTTCGTAGATCGGTGTGTGGAATTTCTCCAGTGCTTCCGCCAGCATTTTTTTACATTGGACACAGCCGATCTTTCCGCCTTCGCATGCGGTCCAGATCTCATCGGTTTCGTTTTCGCGGAAAACCTTCTGGAAGGAATAGACCGTGCAGATATCCGGATGGCCGGGGTCATCTTTCCTTATTCTTGCAGGATCGGTGAGCATGCCCATCACTTTTTTCTTTACTTCGTCGGGTTTGTCGGACAAGGCGATGGTATTGCCATAGCTTTTGGACATTTTACGGCCATCGGTGCCGGGCAGCACTTTGGCTGCGGTCAATAACGGCTGCGGTTCGGGGAAAACCTCCTGATAGAGGAAATTAACGCGGCGGGCGATTTCCCGTGTTAATTCCAGATGGGGCAGCGGGTCTTCGCCAACCGGGACAAAAACGGCCTTGTAAATGAGAATATCCGCCGCATGCAGGC
>CAZJXH010000223.1:0-6307 GCA_964549475.1 uncultured Oscillospiraceae bacterium | reverse complement strand
AAGGCAAGACCCTGGGAATGATTTTTTCAAAGTCCTCCACCCGTACCCGTGTCTCTTTTGAAGTCGGAATGTTCCAGCTTGGCGGACACGCCCTGTTCTTAAGCAGTAATGACATCCAGCTTGGTCGTGGAGAGTCTATCGAAGACACCGTCAAGGTATTGTCCCGGTATCTGGACGGCATCATGATCCGTACCTATGACCATCACGACGTTCTGGACCTGGCCAAACACGGTTCCATCCCTATTATCAATGGATTGACGGATTTGATGCATCCCTGCCAGGCTCTTGCGGATCTGATGACCATCAAGGAGCATCTGGGGCCGCTGAAAGGATTGAAGCTGGCTTATCTCGGCGACGGGAACAATGTTGCAAACTCCCTGCTGCATGCCTGTGCAAAAGCCGGCATGCACATCTCTGTCGCCAGTCCTTCCGGGTATGAATGCGACACCGGATGTGTTGCCGAGGCCGTCGAAACCGCAAAGAAGACAGGAGGATCCGTCTTTTTAACGCAGAATCCGGACGAGGCGATTAAAAACGCGGATGCCGTGTACACCGACACCTGGGTAAGCATGGGCCAGGAATCCGAAAAAGCGAAAAAAATACCCATTTTCATGCCCTATCAAGTCAATTCCGAACGGATGCGCCTTGCTTCTCCAAAAGCGATTTTCCTCCATTGCCTGCCCGCCTACCGGGACTATGAGGTTACCTCGCAGGTTATTGACGGATCTTCGTCGGTTGTCATTGATGAAGCAGAAAACCGGCTTCATGCACAAAAAGCGGTCCTGGTCAGCCTTCTGGGGGAATCATAATATAAACAAGTAGAATAAGGGGAATAAAAATGCACCAATATCATTTGCGTCAGGCAACCGTTTCGGATCTTCCCGAGATGCACCGGGTCATATCCGCAGCAATGACCCAGTATGCGAAGGATTCTTCCATCCCCACTGTTCTCGAGGCACTTCGCGAGACACAGGAGGATCTGCTGGAGTATGTTCTGCATGACTATTTTCTTCTGGCTTTCCGCGAGGAAAAGTTGGTCGGAACCCTTCGCATCTCCCTGGTAAACGAAAAATCCATCCTTCCCTCCACGCCGGTTGATGTTCCGAACCGCCGCACCGCTTATATCAGCCGATTTGCCGTCTTATCGTCAATGCAAAAGCTTGGAGTCGGGAATGCCCTGTTCTCAGAAGCCGAAGAATATATCAAAATTAATGGATACCAGAAAGCTGTTCTTCATACCGCATTGACCAACGCTCCATTGGTACGGTTTTATACAAAAAGGAAGTTTATACTCGTCGAAACAAAAACAGACCGGGGATATCCGCGCGGGACGTTTATTAAGCATTATGCCTAATTCCTATTTATATTTTTTAGTGCTTTTTCAGGCTGAAATGCGCCATTTATTTTGCTGGAACGGCTTGTTTTTATCTCCTCTTTGCTTTAGAATGATTGTAGTTGTTCTTGTTCACAAATTATGATTTAGAGGAGGATTTTTTATGTACAAAGGAAAAGTTCGTTCACCTATTGCTGTCATTCTGCTTAGTTTCATCACATGCGGAATTTATGAAATCTATTGGCTTTTCAAGGTGTCCGAGGAAGTCAACCATGCGCTAAATGAAGAGAGAATCTCAGCCCCCCTTTATTTCCTGTTGGGTCTGCTTTGTTTCCCGTTGATTTATGTGGGAATGTATAAGCTTGATGAGGGAATCTTTGACATTCGTTCGAGAGTTGGACTTCCTGCGAATAAGAATTTCGTTTTATGGCTTGTTTTAAGCTTGATCGGTGTTGGTTTCTTTGTTTTCCTGTATCAGGTTCAAAGCGGATTGAACGAAGTCTGGGAAAGAACCTAAGAGATGTCCGAAGTATCCTCTTTGCGATGGAAGAAAATATTTATAGAATTCAGGCGTACGGTACACGAGTATCGTACGCTTGTTTTTGCTCTGATTGCTTTCTGCATTTTCAGTCTTGTCCTTACGGACTCGACCTGCGTTCTTCGTACCATTACAGGACTTCCCTGTCCCGGATGTGGATTGACCAGGGCGACATACGCCCTTTTGCGGCTTGATCTGGCAGGAGCGTTTCATTATAATCCCATGGTTTTTCTTGTCTGGCCGTTCTCGCTGTTGTTTGCAATGCTGATTGTACTGAAAAAAACAACCATTAAAAAATGCACCCCCTTCTTTATTGTTTTCGGCGTATGCATGATTCTGGTCTATATTGTCCGGATGATTCTATATTTTCCAAACCTGGAGCCGATGATCTATGATGATCATTCGGTATTGGGACGGGCGCTCTTTTTTATCAGGCAATTGGTGTAAGATAACAAAACGGAATGATCGGAATGTTGCGGAGAACAGTAAACAATATGACCGTCGCGCTTAGCGTTACAATCATCCAGTGTCTGAGCTGCAGCGCCGGTAAAAATCTGTAGTCCAAAAGATAGTGGATGTACTCCCGAAAGCCATAATAGGCTGCTCCCGGGCCGAATACCAATACAACGATGGCATTGTCCCGAACAGCTTGGATGACATTGAAATGCAGCAGTTCGTGAATCGCTCGTGTCATTCCACAAACCGGGCAGTAAAGGCCGGTCAGTCTGTTGAACGGGCAAAAGAGATAGAAAATTCCATTCCCCGATTTGGACGGGTCGTAACGCCAGAATAAATACGCCGCCAATAATCCTGCCAGAGGAAGTCCGATTCCCACCATGATCCGCAGACACTTGGAGTCTTTTCTATAATTGATATCCTGATGACGATATTCCATAATGATATAATCCCACTCTGTAAATAAAAATTCTGGTGTCACAATACATGATTATAACACCAGAACGATCTTCTTTTCCATTTTATCCACATTCAGTAAAATATTTATCCAAGATAATGCAAAAAATGGAATATGGGGACGGTTCTTTTATTTCATTATGAAGATAGAAAATGGGGGCGGTTCTTTTGTTTCATTATGAAAATATAGATTGCTCTTCCTCTGGAAGACTATTTCTTGTTTTCTATTTTATAGCCCGCTGAATATTCCTTATGCAGCAGGGGGCTGATCCTTTTATAGATCAGCGCTACAATAAAAGAGACCATCGCTCCTTTGAACAGATTGAACGGGACAAAGACAAAAACAACCAGTGTGGTCAAGTCTTTGACCAGCATGTTTCCAGCCTCTTTTGACAGTCCGACGATCGCTTCGATCGGCATATTGAACACCTTGATGTAGAATGGAATCATCACAAAATAATTGGACAGGCAACCGACCAGTGTCATGAGCAGGGTACCCATGCCCATTGCAATGACCGCCATTTTCTTGCTGTGGTGAAACCGGTATAGGATTCCCGCCGATACGGCAAAAGAGCAGCCAATGACAAAATTTGCAATCTCCCCGACTCCGGCCGTTCCGGAAAGAGGGTAATGCGCTACGTTTTTAATAAACTCCACTGCGACCGCACTCCATGGCCCCATTGCGAAAGCGGCTAAAAGAACCGGGATCTCGCTAAAATCGAATTTTAAAAATGCAGGCATCAGGGGCAGCGGAAATTCAAGAATCATGAGGATAATCGCGGCTGCACCCAGAATCCCTGTCTTTGCAATCCAGTTTATTTTTTGTTTTGTTGTGAGTTTTTTCATTTCTTTCTCCTCCATCTCTTTTAAGCAAAATAAAAAGCCGTTGATATTTCAAGGGCTTTGTCTGGAGAAGAAGATCCCATCATTTGAATTCAAATATCACAATCCAGCTTGTCCAAGGTAAAAAACCTCGAACGGATTCGCATCATCTGATCCAATGTTCCTTCCATCCAGACTTTACTGTCGGCCAAGGGATCTAACCTTGTCTGCTGTGTTCAGCTCGCGGGCTTGTCGCATCGATCAATCAGAAATTATTCTTCAGAATTTCCATCCAAATGTGCGCTTCACCGCCGGTAGGGATATCAACCCTGCCCCGGAAACATTATTTTATTAGCTAGATAATAACACGGCGAATACGATATTGCAAGCGGTATTCCCAAGGCGCTCGCTTGCGAAAAGAATCGTTCCCATGTTCTACTATTTTGGCACTGTTTTGTCGTTCTTTCTATAAATAATGAACAAGCCTCTCAGCATCAGGTCCGCGTCATATGTCACCTCTTTTTTGCAATAAGGGGCGATGTATTTTGCAAGCCCGCCGGTTGCAATGGTTGTAACCGGCATCCCGAGCTCTTCTTCGATTCTTTCGATCAGGCCATCCATCATGGCCGCATTCCCATATGTGACCCCACTGTTCATGCTGTCAATGGAATTGCGCCCAATGACATGTTTCGGAGGTTCAAGACTGATCCTCGGCAATTGCGAGGTTTTACTGGACAATGCATCAAGGGAGATTCGGATTCCGGGAAATATGACACCGCCAAGGAATATCCCTTTTTCGTCAATAACTGAAACCGTTGTCGCAGTGCCCATGTCAAAGATAACAATGGGTTTCTTGTATTGGTCTAATGCCGCCACAGCGGCAACCACCAGATCGCTCCCGAGTTGTGCCGGATTATCCGTCATGATATTCAGTCCCGTTTTAACCCCTGGCCCGACCACCATCGGTTCCTTCTTCGTAATGATAAAGATGGCTTGTTTCATGATGTTGGTCAAGGGTGGTACAACCGATGAAATAATGGATCCGTCGATACGGGAGGGCGCAAATTCATAAAGCTCCAGAATGCTCTTGAGTTCAATCGCGTATTGTTCCTCTGTTTTAAGATGATTAGTCGCCAACCGGGCGATAAAGTAAATTTTATCCTGGTCAATGCACCCCATGACGATATTCGTATTTCCAACATCGATCGCAAGTATCATCTTAGCATACCCTCCTTGTTTTACGGCTAGAATTGCGGTTTCCTATTTCTATTGGAATGTCGTTTCTAATTATACTTTCTTATCATAATGGCGCGTCTGCTTCAAGACGACTGTAAGCGCTTTCGCAAGAATGGTCACAATAACCGTGCAGATGACTGCTTCAATAAGAGAGTTCGTTGTCACTAAAACGCCGATAATCGCAATCACATTATCCCCGAAAGACTTGATGTAGCCGGTTTGCCCGAAAAGCAGAAGCAAAAAGCCAACAAAGAAAACCGTATTTGTCAGTGCCCCTGCAAGCGCGGACAATGCAAAAGAAACAGCTTGATTCACACGTATTTTCACAAGTCCCTTTAATACATACCCACTGATGATTCCAATAAGGATTCTTGGCAAGAAACAAAGAATGAAGGTATATACCGGGCTGATTGTAAACAGTGTTGTTCCGAAAACATCGAGACCGAAGCATTGGGCAAAGCTGGTCGCACCAAATACAGCTCCCAGAATCGCCCCGTCAATCGGACTCATCAGAATCGCTCCAAGAACTACTGGAATAGTTAAGAAAGTGATGGATAAAGGTCCGACTTTAAGATAACCCAGAGGGGTGAACGCCATGACAATGATAATGGCGCTAAGCATGGCAAGCTGAGTCAGCCGGAGCGTTCTGCTTCGAGTGTTGACTGCATTTTCTGAATTTGGAAGGGTGGATGAATTGTTGGTGTCGAAATTTGTTGATGGTTCTACAGAATTGTTTTTCTTTTCTTTTTCCATATTTCCTCCTGCTACTGTTCCCCCTTCCTGCAAATCAAGAAGGTCGGATACAATGCTGTTTGATGGCTCAATCATACGATTTTCCAGTTTTAATGTCAATCCTGTTTTGAAATATATCATGAATCATTAAAAATAATGACGGTTTAAATTGCTTTAAACCGTCATCCCGTTCGCTGATACTTGCTTTCATTTTTATATTATCCATTTACATATTTATATATTACGAACAAGCAATGCCGGGGACGGATACTCCATCCTTGATTACGCCGCAAATTGCCAGATCTTTTTTACACCATATAAGGTCCGCTTTTTTACCGATCGCAATACTCCCTTTGACATAGTCGATTCCCGCAGCTCGGGCAGGAGTCAGCGTCGCCATTTGAATCGCATCTTCCATCGGGATTCCGAAAGATACCACATTCCGCATCATATTCATCAGATTCGTCGTACTTCCTGCTATCGCTCCATATTCGGTATGGGCGATATGGTCTTTGACGATAACCTTGAGATTGCCAAGCAGATATTCCCCATCGGGATATCCTGTTGCCGCCATGCTGTCGCTTATAAGGAGCATGCGTCTCGGTCCGAGGATCCGATACAGGATTCGGATAACCGCCGGATGCACATGGACTCCGTCGCAAATCGCTTCGCAAAATACCCTGTCATTCTCCAGAGCAGCTCCGATCAAGTTGGGTTCGCGGTGTGTCAATGGA
>CAZJXH010000222.1:0-6325 GCA_964549475.1 uncultured Oscillospiraceae bacterium | reverse complement strand
TCCTGCAGGGCATGGAGCAGATGCTGAGATTCTTCCGGCAGATGGGTCAGCAGGAGTCTTTTCACCCCTGCGCTTTTCGCTGTCTCTCCGGCATGTAAAGCGCTCATATGGTGGGTGGCATCCCCTGCTTCCGCGTCCAGAAATGTCGATTCGCACAGAAAAAGATCCGCATCCTTTGCAGCTTCTGCAAGCCGGTCGCACACACCGCAGTCGGAGGAGTACGCAAACACCTTGTTTCCGGCGCTTATCCGGATGGCAAAGGAGTCGATCAAATGTGGAACTTTGAAAAATTCAACTCTTATATTATCAAACAAGACCACATCGTTATCGGATATATAGGTAATATCAAACACGTTGTTTGTCGAAATCTCGTCGCTGATCCATCGGGGAACAGGAGGGATGAAAAGCCTTATTTTATCGATGCTTTCTCCGAAGTGCTTTCTTGTCTCGATGGCATATTTAAAGGGGAACAGATCGGCCAGATGGTCAAAGTGCAAATGGGAGATCACAATGATATCGACGTCCGCCAGCCCGCAGACATGCTGTAATTTTGCAACGCTGCCGTTCCCCATGTCAATCAATATCTTTCGCCCGTCCGCTTCCATCAAAAACGAGGAGCAGGCGCCATCTCTGGCCGGGCAGGTTCCGTTGTTGCCTAAAACGGTAAGTTTCATTGTGGGGCTCCTTTAAAGAAATATTCGCGGTTGGATAAAGCGTTTAGCTGCTTACTTGTTCAGCGTGACGTTAAACTGGTATTTATCCCCGCGATAAGTCGATTCCACATATTCAAATGCTGTGCCATCCTGTTCGTATGTCGTCCGGTCGATATAGAGAACTGCGGCGCCCTGTGCGATTTTCAGGAGCTCCGAATCATTTTCCGAAGCCAGTCCGGCCCGGATTCCCTGGACCCCCTTGTAGCTTTTGCAGCCGTAATTCTGTCCCAGGACCTCGTACAACGATCCTGACAGATCCTCCGATCCGAGGGAGGGAAAACGATAGAATGGAAGATGGACTCTTTCGATTGCGATCCGAAGACCATCCGCGCATCGCAGCCGGACAATCAGATAAACTTGTTGAGAAACATCGATATTCAGTATCTTGGCCACTTTTTCACTGGGTGAAATGATCTCTTTGGATATAATCAATGTAGTGACTTCTTTTCCCAGCATTCTCATTTCTTCCGTAAAGCCCTTCAGATGGTTCAGTTGAAGTCCGGTTTTCTTGGTCGTCACAAAACTGCCCTTGCCCTGCAGCTTGTAGATATAGCCATTCTGCATCAGCCCGTCCAGCGCGCGGCGAACTGTGATCCTGCTGATGTTGAACAAATTGCAGATTTCCTCTTCAGTCGGCATTTTGTCGCCTTCTTTAAGTTTCTCTGATTTTATCATGGGAATGTAATAATTCATCACTTGCATATAGCGCGGCATTGTCTTCATATTGTCACCTTCTTTTTCGTTTTCTTCTCCAAACAGTTGCTTGTTGTTATAAAATACTATGATATCATGTTGTTATAACAACAATATCATGGCGGGTTTCTTTTGTCAAGGTGAAAATATCGATTATTCCGCCAGATTCTTTACCCCGTATCGGCAAGATCTTCCGTTTAAAATCGCAGGGAGCGCATTCCCCAAGAAAAATGCGCTCCCTGCATGCAGATGAACCCCATTCATTATGCATCAATGAACAGATTCGCTGCATTCTCCTCATTGCTGGCAAGAGACAAATTTAAAAAAGATTTTTCACCGATGGATACGTTCCATCGTCCATCATGCAGTCTGGCGATGCATTATAGATAAAGGGATTCATCCTTCCCTGTTCAGGCAATAGTTCGTAAACAACGCAGTGCCAAGGGGAAGGACCTCCTCGTCGATTTTGAAATCCGGGCTGTGCAAAGAGTGAATGCAATCCTTCTGTTCGTTTCTTGTTCCAAGGAAGAAAAACATCGCCGGTACTTTTTCGCCGAAAAGGGAAAAGTCCTCGCTATAAGTGCGGGCCTGGTCCGCGATCTTGAGCTTGTCCTTTTCAAGGATATCCGAGGAGCAGCGGACAAAGTCATGGAATAGCTTCGTGTCGTTGACCGTTACCGGAACCTGTTCGTTTATTTTTAGCGTGTAATCCGCGCCGGCCGCACTGCAAATGCCTCTGCAGATCCTGTCAATCTGCTCGAAGATGGTCTGGCGAACCGAGAGATCCTGGCATCGGATGGTACCGCTTAAATAGGCAGTCTGAGGAATGGTATTCGATTTTGTACCGGCGATGAACTGGCAGACGCTGACCACCGACGGCTGCACCGGACTGATTTTTCTGCTCACAATGGTTTGAAGCGCATTCACCAGCTGGGCGCCGGTGACAATCGGATCAATGGTGATTTGTGGATTGGAACCGTGGCCGCCTTTGCCTAGAATATTGATTTCAAATTCATCGACCGATGACATGAAGATCCCGTCCTTGACTTCGATGCTTCCGGATTCGATATCCGGCAGGATATGCAATGCCAGTGCGGCATCGACCTCCGGGTGATGAAGCACGCCTTCCGCAATCATTCTTCGTGCTCCCCGGACACCTTCCTCCGCGGGTTGGAAGATAAATTTAACCATTCCCTTTACTTTATCTTTGTTCTGAACCAATAATTTCGCCGCTCCAAGCAGCATGGTCATATGGGTGTCATGACCGCATGCGTGCATTTTGCCGTCTGTTTTTGACTTATACTCGGACTCATAGGCCTCCATAACGGGCAAAGCGTCCATATCCGCCCTTAATGCAATGGTGTTTCCGGGAAGATTTCCTTTTAGAACCGCTGTCACTCCGGTCGTCGCAATCCCTGTTTTTACTTCAAGACCAAGCTCCGTCAGATAGTTTGCAATGAATGCGGCAGTCTCAATTTCCTCAAATCCCAGCTCCGGTCGGGAATGCAGATGTCTGCGAATCCGGATCAGCTCCTCTTTCATATTCTGGGCTTGGAATAAAATATCATTGTTCTGCTTCATGATTCACTCTCCTTTTGCTTCCCACTGACATTTTATCTCTTTATGAAATGAATAGCAATTGCTCTTTCTGGTTTTTCTGTATTGCGGATCAGTTCTTCTCCCGTATTCCGGAATAATGCAAAAAGCCCGGGATTTCCGGGCTTTTGCATTTTTGTCTTGCGACGGTTTCTTTTCGTAAGCGATTGTCTGACTTGTTCTTCCGCTTCTGTTCTCTTTTTTGGGTCTGGTTGAACGTTATTCTCTGTTTGTTCCCTGTCATCGCCCATTGATTATCCGTTGAAGGCGATTCGATAGAGCTTTTCCAGTTCTTTCACCAGCGGAAGCCTTGGGTTGGCGGTTGTGCACTGGTCCTCGAATGCTTTATCCGCCAGTACGGCTACTTTTGATTCAAACTCTTTCTTATCGATGTGGCATTCCGCAAGAGTCATCGGCATATTGATTTCTTTCATCAGTGATCGAATTGCTTTGACAAGGCTCTTTACGCCCTCTTCAGGGGTAGAGGCCGGCAGGTCCAGGGCTTTTGCGATTTCCATGTATTTCCGGTCTGCGATGAAGGTCTCGTATTTCGGAAAGGATACAAATTTAGTCGGTTTTTGCGCATTGTATTCTATGACATACGGGAGCAGCACCGCATTCGCTCTTCCATGCGGAACATGGAATTCTCCGCCGAGTTTATGGGCGAGGCTGTGGTTGATTCCCAAAAAGGCGTTTGTGAAAGCCATTCCGGCGATACAGGATGCATTATGCATTTTTTCCCGGGCGACCAGGTCGTTCCCGTTCACATAAGCGCGTTTCAGGTTCTCGAAAACCAGCTGGATCGCTTTGATGCAAAGCCCGTCGGTAAAATCCGATGCCATGATCGAGACATAGGCTTCAATGGCATGGGTCAGCACATCCATTCCGGTATCCGCTGTAACGGAAGGCGGGACAGACAGGACGAAATCAGGGTCGATGATCGCGACATCCGGGGTGAGAGAATAATCTGCCAGGGGGTACTTCATGTTTTTATCTTTGTCCGTAATAACCGCAAAAGAGGTTACTTCGGACCCGGTGCCGGACGTTGTAGGAATCGCCACCATTTTGGCTTTGCTCCCCAGGTTTGGATACGTGACGACTCTTTTCCGGATATCCATGAATTTCAATTTCAAAATATTGAAATCCAGCTCCGGATGCTCATAGAAGAGCCACATTCCCTTTGCTGCGTCAATCGCCGATCCGCCGCCCAGTGCGATGATCACATCGGGTTTGAAGTTATCCATCATCTGTTTGCCTTTCATGACGATTTCGACCGTCGGATCCGGTTCGACTTCCGCGAATATCTCGCTGTGCACATACGTTTCCCGTTTTCTTAGGTAATGAAGAATCTTGTCGACATAACCACATTTCATCATATAAGGATCTGTGACGATAAATGCTCTGTTGATATGGGGCATGTCTTGCAGATACTGAATGGATCCATATTCAAAATAGATCTTGTCTGGAATTTTAAACCACTGCATATTATTTTTTCTCCTGGCCATTCTCTTTTTATTAATCAAGTTCACCGCAGAAACATTCTAGGTGGTGGAATTATGCCCGTAGGAACCGCAGCCGAGTGTCAGGGAGGGAATGTTGGTATTGTAGATATCGCCGATCGCTCCATGGGTGGAAGGAGAATTGATGATAAGGCGTCCGACTCTTACCCGGTTGTTGAAATCATTGATGACAGCCTGGTCTTCTGAATGAATGACCGCGGAGTGTCCCATCCCACCGAATTCTACCATCTCCTCCGACCGTTTGATCCCTTCATCGCTGTTTTCAACAATATAGTAAGCCAGAATCGGGCTTAATTTCTCTCTGGATAATGGATAGTCATTTCCGACCCCTTCCAATCCGGCAATCAATATTTTTGTATCCTCCGCCACCTGGAATCCGGCCATTTTAGCAATGGTATAAGCACTTTGCCCCACAATGTCCGCATTCAGTGCACACTTGTCCTTATTAATCGCGAAGGCCGACAATTTTGCAATCTCCTCTTTGTTTAAAAAACAGCATCGGTTTTCCGTCATAAAATGTTCAAACTCTTCGCTGATCTCCCGGTCCACAATCACAGCCTGTTCCGAAGCGCAGATCATTCCGTTGTCAAACGTTTTGGAAAGCATCAGATCCGTTGCGGCTCTCTTGACATTCGCAGTTTTTTCAATATAGCAGGGGACATTCCCGGGGCCGACGCCAAGAGCCGGCTTCCCCGAACTGTATGCGGACTTGACCATTCCAGAGCCTCCGGTTGCCAGAATCAGAGCGACCCCTGGATGGTTCATTAAAAGGCCAGTCGCCTCGATCGACGGATGTTCAATCCACTGGATGCAATTCTCGGGCGCTCCGGCCTCGATTGCCGCATCCCGCATGATTTTCGCCGCTTCGCTGCTGCAGCGCTGTGCGGATGGATGGAAAGCAAAAATGATTGGATTGCGGGTTTTCATCGCAATGATGGATTTGAACATGGTAGTGGATGTCGGGTTTGTAACCGGAGTGACTCCGGCGATGACCCCTACTGGTTCCGCCACTTCGATGTAGTCTTCAAAGTCGTTTTCATTGACGATGCCAACTGTTTTCTGCTTTTTAATGCTGTTATAAATATATTCGGTTGCGAACAGATTTTTAATAATCTTATCTTCATAGACGCCTCTTTTGGTCTCCTCGACGGCCATCTTGGCAAGAGTCATATGATTTGCCACCCCTGCGACGGCCATGGCTTTGGTGATGATGTCGACTTGTTCCTGGTTCATCGCAAGAAATGCGTCCAACGCCTTTCTTCCGTTTGCGACCAGTCGGCTGACCATTTCTTTTTCATTTAAAATGCTTGCATTTGCACTTTCTGATTTGTCTGTCTTGACTTCGCTCGTCATTTCTTCGCCTGGTTTCATTCCGATGGCCTTCCTCTCATTTATTGTTGTTGCTTTTGCTTTCCGCTTACCCATTTTTATTACACTCGTTTCCATTCAAAGCCCTCCCCTGTTCCTTGCAGAAATCCCATTTGTTCTTTTCCTTTAATTCCGAGGAATCATACTCAAGTTATCGCTTGATTCCGAGGAATCAAACTCATGTTCTATCTTGATTCCGAGGAATCAAATCCATGTTCCATCTTGATTCCGAGGAATCAAATCCATGTTCCATCTTGATTCCTTATCTTGATTTGATTATAATGGGTTTATCGGCATAAGTATAATGCATATTCAACATGGTAGGCATAAGTATTTCTTATGCATAAGCATCAAGCATAGCAGCACATACAAAATGAATGTCATGGAGCATAGGAACGAAAAGGAGGAATCCGGTCATGAGCCAGGAGAAGCGCA
>CAZJXH010000221.1:0-6377 GCA_964549475.1 uncultured Oscillospiraceae bacterium | reverse complement strand
ATCCGACAGCAGTTTCCGTTCGCGCAGGACAAGATTTCCGATATCACCCATACTGGATCCATCGATCAACACGCCGTCCGCAGGAATATATCCGGTCACTTTGGCGCTAGTCGGAGTTAATTCAAGGATATCTCCATTGCACAAAAGAAACGAGTTTTCTTTCGGTGTTCCCATTTTCTGAGCAAGCAGCGTATGCTGATAGAGCATGCGATATTCGCCGTGGACCGGCACAAAAAACTTCGGGCGCACAAGCTGGTGCATGAGTTTCAATTCTTCCTGGTAAGCATGTCCGGATGCATGGACCTCTGCAAGGGAGGCGTAAATCACATCTGCACCTTTCAAAAACAGTTCGTTGATCACCCGGTAGATTGGCTTCTCATTGCCGGGAATGGGGCTTGCTGAAATAATGACGGTATCACCGGTATGGATTTCGATCTTCTGGTGCTCGCTGAATGCAATCCGTGTAAGGGCGGACATCGGCTCTCCCTGGCTGCCTGTGGAGATGATCACCAGCTGATCCGCCGGAATGGACTTTATCTGATTGATGTCCACCAATGTACCAGGCTTCATGGTCATGTACCCAAGCGAATTAGCGACCTGGAAAACATTGACGATACTCCGGCCTACCAGACAGACCTTGCGGTTGAAACGTTCAGCCGCGGTAAAAATCTGCTGCATGCGGTAAATATTCGACGAGAATGTGGCGACGAAAATTCTTCCTGCCGCTTTTTCGAAAATATTGATGAACGATTCTCCGACTTTGCTTTCGGACATGGAAAACCCCGGTTTTTCGACGTTGGTGCTTTCACAAAGCAGCAGCAGCGGCTTCTCCTGACCAATGGAGGCGATTCTTGGAATAGATATGGGATCTCCGTTGATAGGGGTATAATCAATCTTAAAATCGCCGGTGTGTATAACGATTCCGACGGGCGTCCGGATTGCAAGCAAATTCGCATCTGCAATGCTGTGATTGGTGTGGACGAACTCTACAGAGAAACAGCCCGCCTGGATGACATCGCCGTCTTCAATCGGATGCAGGTCAATCTGCTTGGGCGTGCCGCCACGGTCTTCCAGTTTCAGCTTGATTAATGCAAGCGTCAGTTTGCTTGCATATAGTGGCGCCTGAACTTCTTTCAGCAGCCAGGAAACCGCTCCGATATGGTCCTCATGGCCATGGGTGAAGAAGACCCCGCGGATTTTGGATTTACGCTGGAACACATAGGTCATATCCGGAATCACAACATCGATACCGGGCATATCCTCTTCCGGAAATCCGATGCCGCAATCGATGATGATCATATCATCTCCATATTCCAGAACGAACATATTCTTGCCGATTTCACGAAGCCCTCCGAGAGCGATCACTTTTAGGGACTGGTTACCGGGCTGGCTTTGGACGATTCGTTTCGAGGAAGGGCGGATCCGGCTGGGAGAATTTGGCCTGTTCTGCTGATTGGACGGATTTGCTCCAGGCATAATTCCTTTGCTGGAAGGAGCTGCACCGGCGGCTTTGTTCGGAAGGGTGTCATGACGGCGCGAAACCATGGAGGATTGGGGAGTCGGGGTCTGCGGCCTGTTTTGCCCGCCGCCGGTCCTACCCGGATTCCCGGATTTCGCAATAGGTGCCGACTGGCCTGCATTGGCTGACCTGGGATTGTTTGTTCTTTGAGGGGAGGGGGATCCCTTCGCTGGATTCCCGTTTCTATTCGCATTCGTGTTTCGATTTGCATTCGTATTTACATTCGCATTCGCATTCGCATTCGCATTTGCATTCGCATTTACACTGGATTTTGCATTGACTGGTGTGGTTGATGGACGCATGGGCTTTTTCTGCGAGGAAACCGGGTTCCTCTGGGGGGGCTTCACCGGAACGGAATCCGTCCGCGGCTTATCGGGCATGCCGGACACTGGCGCCTGTGATGCAGCATCAGCTGCCGGAACAGTCGGGGCACCGATCTTGGTTCTTGGCGCTAACCTTGATTTCCCGAATCTTTTGGGACTCATAAATGAATTTTGCATGATTTCTCCTTGTTAATATATATTTTAATTGGACAGTTCGATCCCGTTTTTAAAACGAGATGGTTTTATTCTTCAAACGAACGTAAAATCCTCCCTGTCATAGGAGATTGAACCAGTTTAAGAGAATGTGCATTGAACAAAATTGGTAGAATAGTTTTATAATAATACAAAATTTTTCCATAAACGAAAGAAGACACAAACGATACAAACATTCTGTCCATGGATTGTCGACCCACAAAAATATTCTATTTTTTTTATTTTTACGAAACAGTTTTTGCTGCTTCGATTCAATCTTATTAATATCTACATCTATAATAACACAGATTATTCCGTTTGAACAGTTTTTATTTTATAAATGATTTAAAATTACTTGCATTTGGTAGCAATTGTATGGTAGAATACCTCAGTGTTTCGAATGAAGTATTATGTTATCAGGAGGTGATAATCATGCCCAATATAAAATCCGCCATCAAACGTGTTAAAACCACAGAGAAGAAGGCCGTTGCCAACAAGATTACGAAAAGTGCGATCCGTACTTCCGTTAAAAAAGCGAAAGTTGCAGTGGAAAGCCAAGCTCCTGACGCAGCAGCCGTTATGAAACAAGCAGTCATCAGTATCGATAAAGCGGCAGCAAAAGGATATATGCACAAGAACACAGCAGCCCGCAAGAAATCGAGATTGGCCAAAGCGGTTAATGCTATAAAGTAAGACATTCAGTGGACATACTTTATATAAGCGCTCCTTTAATCAAGGGGGCGCTTTTTGATGCCAAATTCCAGACATCGGGGTATCAAGGACTGAAAAAAAAGACTGCTGCATCGTGGCTTTCAGGCCAAGAAAACAACAGTCTCGCATTAAAGCAGTATGCCGGGATGCACGATCTAGATAACCAATGACGGAGGCATATACATTCTTGTGGCAAGCTCGGAATCCAACATGAACAGTCCTTTGCCGTCTTTTCCGAACAGGTCATACTTTTTGATCAGGTCTTCGGAATTTTTCTCTTCTTCGCCCTGCTCTTTGATGAACCAGTCCAGAAACTGCATGGTGCGGAAATCCTTGAGGGATATGGAAGAGGCATAAATATTGTTGATGGACGCGGTGACAACTCTTTCGTGGTCCAATGTTACGGCCAGCGGCCTTGAAAAGTCCGTATATTTCTCCGTAACTGCCGTGATATCCATCAGGAGAACCTCTTCAGAATTGTTCAGAAGATACTTGACAAAAAGCATCGCATGGTCGCGCTCTTCCTGGGTCTGGACAAAAAACCAGTTCGCGAAGCCGTTCAGATTGACGGATGTGTAATAACTGCTGATACCGAGGTATAAATAGGCGGAGTAAAATTCTTTATTGATTTGTTCATGGATCAGACGAGTGGTTTCTTCATTTAACATAACAGTTACATCCTTTCATTTCTTTTTAATTATTATAACACATAACACAAGAGGACGGCAGGTTGTGTAAAAACACAGGGTGCCAAAGACAAGAGCACCATCTCTTGATTAAGACAAGGGGAACATCCCTTGTCCAAGAAAAACATCGCAAGACAAGGCATATAAAGTAGCAAATGAAGGCGCATATATACAATATGTAACTGATATTTGCAACTTCATAAAACGCAGTAAGTCAAAAATCAATGTTTCAAGGGACGTTTGCAGAGTTTTCACACACCCTGACGGTTCTTTTGTTTCAACAAAGCGTGGGGGATCTTGAAAAAATGCAATCCTAAAAAATTTTTTACAAGGGTGGAATATCATCCCGTTCAATGTTACAATAACGTTGTTCGGATTCTTTGAATCAATGGAATATATTTGAGTACTGATAACGGATTTGGACACTCACAATGAACAGGAAACAATCATATGGAAATAATAAGAAGAAACATAGGAGGCATACATTATGAAAGTGATATTATTGCAGGATGTGAAATCGTTGGGCAAAGCGGAGGACATCGTCGAGGTGAGCACCGGCTATGCGAACAACATGCTTTTTAAAAAGAACCTGGCGCTGGAAGCGACTCCGTCCAATATGAACTCAATCAAGATAAAGAAAAAAGCGGAAGCCGCCAAACTGCAAAGAGAGCTTGAAAGTGCGATCGCCATGGGCAAAGAGATGCAGGACAAGGTATTCACCCTTCCGATGAAATGCGGCGAAGGCGGCAGGCTTTACGGTGCTGTGACAAGCATGGATGTGGCGGCTGCCATCGGCAAGGCGGGATACAAGGTTGACAAACGCGGAATCACCGTGACATCCCATATTAAAAGCGTGGGAGCATTCGATGTGGAAGTGAAACTTCATCCCAAAGTGTCAACAAAAGTCAAAATCAAGGTGATTGAAGCGGAAAAATAAAAGTTGGGATGAATGGGAGGCATTATGGCAAATAAAGAACCGGCTCACCCGACGCTGGGGAAAGTTCCGCCGAACCATACCCAGGCGGAACAATCCGTTTTAGGGTGCGCTATGACAAATGAGCGCGCACTGGCAGAGGTAACAGCTGTTTTAAAAATCGAAGATTTCTATCGGCCGGACCATCGGCTGATTTACGAAGCGATCTGCGAGCTTTATTTATCTAGTAAACCGGTGGATATCATCACGGTTTCCGACGCCCTGGAGAGCAAAGCACTACTGGAGAAGGCCGGGGGGCTCACATATATCAGCATGCTGCCCGATCTGGTTCCCTTTATGGCGAATGCGGCCCAGTATGCGGAATTGGTGCGCCAGAAAGCAATTCTCCGAAAACTGATCTCTTCGATGGACGATATCAACGCCATGTGCTATGAAGACGCGCAGGATGCGAACGAACTGCTGAGCATTGCAGCGAAAAGAATTTATGACATACGCGAAAACAGAGATATTTCTGGCTTCGAAAGCCTCAAGGACATCATGGGACGGACCATCAATGAAATCAGCGAGCTCGCAAGAGGAAAAGCTGTGGAGCGCTCGGTCAAAAGTGGATTTGTGAAGCTGGACCGCGCGATGGGCGGAATGGGACACGGCGCGTTGGTCATCATCGCAGCAAGACCTGCCATGGGCAAGAGTGCCTTTGCACTCAATATCGCACAGAAAGCCGCAATGCTCTATAAAGTTCCGGCTGCGATTTTCAGCCTCGAAATGTCAAAAGAGGAAGTCGGGAATCGTATGCTGAGCGCCCAGGCGCTGGTGAATTCCAGATTACTGCGTTCAGGCGAATTGAAACAGGAAGACTGGGATAAAATTTCCAAGGCCCTGCCGTTATTATATAATACGGAAGTCTATATTGACGACCGGTCCGGTACCAATATCATGGAAATGACGTCAAAATGCCGTCAACTGAAGCTGGAAGGCCGGCTTGGAATCGTTGTGATCGATTATCTTCAGCTGATGAGCAGCAGCGGTGGTCACAATGAAAGCCGCCAGCAGGAAATCTCCGAGATAACCCGTTCCTTGAAAATCATGGCGAAAGAGCTCCATGTGCCGGTTATCGCTCTCTCCCAGCTGAGCCGCGCCTGTGAGGCCAGGAACGACAAGCGGCCGATGCTGTCTGATTTGAGGGATTCCGGATCCATTGAACAGGATGCGGATGTGGTAATGTTTTTATACAGAGAGCATTATTACGATCAGGATCAGATGCAGCTCGAAATCGAGGACGCCGAAGTGATTATAGCAAAGAACCGCTCAGGCCAGACAGGAACCGTTAAAATGAGCTGGTGGCCGAAATATACAATGTTTTTCGAACCCGAGGACTCCAGCATGCCGACCGATCCGAATCCCGCATGATAACAAATAAACTGAAGTGGAGTTGCAATGTTGAAACAATCATTCAAACAGAACTTATTCATCAATAAAGTTAAAAAGACAATTGAGTCAAACCATTTATTGGAATGCGGAGATCATATTCTGGCCGGCGTTTCGGGCGGCCCGGATTCAATGTGCCTTTTGGACCTTCTTCAAAGACTTTCCAAACAACAGAATTATTTTATTGAAGTGGCTCATGTCAATCATTCTCTCCGCGGAGAACCCTCTGATTCCGACCAGCGATTCGTCGCTGCTTATTGTGAAAAAAACAATCTGGTCTTCCATACCGATACCATTGATGTCAACGGCTTTTCAAAGGCTCATTCCATAGGGGTGGAAGAAGCCGCCCGATTTGTACGGTATCGGTTCTTTAGAAAATGCACCGGGAACCGGGCAATGAAAATCGCAGTCGCCCATCATCAGCAAGACCAGGTGGAGACCATCCTGCTGAATCTGATCCGCGGCTGCGGCCTTGACGGGCTGAAAGGGATGGATTACTGCACGGGAGATGTGATACGCCCGCTTCTGGATTGCACAAAAGAAGAGATTGAAGCCTATCTGTCATTTTATCAGATACCTTATTG
>CAZJXH010000220.1:0-6424 GCA_964549475.1 uncultured Oscillospiraceae bacterium | reverse complement strand
AGCGTTTCCTCCAATAATAAATTTCAAGGGAGGAGCATTTCATTTAGATTATTTGAAATGCCGTGACGCTTTTCTTAAGTTTTGAAAAAAGCGTTTTCCTCCAATAGTAAATTTCAATATTGACCTGTACGTTCCTCGAAATGAGTCTGCGCGCTGATTACTGCGCCGTGATTCAGGCACCACTCCGCCTCCCAGTCCAGCATTTGGTCAATGCTGGTTTCCGGATCGCCGAACACATGCGATGCCTTTCCAGTATTGCTGAAAAGAGAGTCTTCCGGTTCCTGGCCGGTGAATAACGGTTCAACACCAAGCCTTCTTCCCAATTCTTGTGCGACCCACTTGACGGAAAGAACCTGCGATCCGGTGATATTGTAAATAGCCGGCGGTGTCTGGCAATGAAGCAGGCTTCGCAATGCGAAAGCGGCGGCATCTCCTTGCCAGATGCAATTGAACCAACCGGCGGTGAGATTTACCGGGCGGTGATCGATCATTGTCTGGGCGATGTCGTGCAGAACACCATATTGCATATCAATCGCATAATTAAGACGGAAGAAAAGCATGGGAGTCCGATTCTCCTGGCTGTAATAGGCCAATACCCGTTCGCGGCCGACACAAGTCTGGGCATATTCACCGACTGGTTGCAGTGCCTCGGTTTCAAGTGCGCCGCCGCTGCTGATTTTACGAAAACCATACACGTTTCCGGTTGAAAAGGCGACCAGGTTCGATCGAGGAAAAACTCGAGCGACAATGCCTGGCAGGACAACATTGATTGCCCAGGTCAGCGACAGGTTATCGGATGTTCCAAACTTTTTGCCTGCCATGAAAATGACGTTTTTTACTGGCGGCAGCGAACGCAGCTGCGTTTCATCAAACAGGTCCATCTCGATGGTTTCGACACCGGCCGCATGCATCCTGGAAAAAGCGTCCGGGTATTCGAATTTGGAGGCAACGATGACTTTGTGATGGAGCTCCAGCTCTTGATAGCCGCGTTTCGCCATGATGGCGAGAGTCGCTCCGATTTTGCCGCCCCCGCCCAGGATCAGGATATCATCATCGATTTTACTCAAATCTTCCAGCAGCAGATTGCTTGGTTTGGTCATGATTTCATAAAGTTCATCAAGATTTTTCATTGTGACTTCCCTCCGGTGATAAATTTATCAAAATATTCCAATAAAATCCAGTGTAACTATTGACAAGCCTTTAGCCGGGTGGTACTATGCAAGTAATAGTTATCGATAACTATAGAAACTAACCATATAATAACACAATAAAATCGATATATCAATTATATTGACTATAATATAAACAATATATTAGAAACGGATATAATTTATATGGAAACAGTTTCTATAATAAATAGAAATAAATTGTATTGATTTTAAAGGACCAAACAAGAACAGGAGCAGTATAAAAAATGAGCAGTGACAAAAAAACAACCATCTATGATATTGCTCGATACGCTGGAACATCGGCTACAACCGTCTCGCGGGTTTTCGCCGATACCGGGTATCCAATCTCTGCGGAACTGTCCCAGAGAGTGAAAGCTGCTGCAAAGAAGCTGAACTATTCGCCGAATGCATTGGCGCGAAGCCTGAAGAATTCGTCGATTAAAGAAATCGGCATTATCGTACCGAACATATCAAACCCGTTTTATGCACAGACTGTTCTTGGAATCGAGCAGGTAATCTGTGATTACAATTACAATATTATTCTCTGCAACACCTTCCGGAACAATGAAAAGGAGCGGGAATACATGCAGATGCTATACGACAAGCGGGTCATGAGCGCCATCGTTTCCGCAGTAACAGAGAAGGGCAACAATGTCATCGAATTTCTTGGAAAAGGCATGTCCTTTGTCCTTCTTGACCAGAAAATCGAAGGGGCCAACTGCCGCAACATCAATTTCGACTTCAGGGAAGGCGCCAGGATCGCAACGAAGTATCTGCTCGGGAAAGGGCATAAGAAAATCGCACTGATCACTACCCCGATTTCAAGATGGTCCCGTCGTGAAATTTACACGGGATATATCGAGACGCTAAAAAATTCCAAGGAACCAAACATCATTGAACCCATCGTTTTTGAATCATCCTCGGAGCGTGAAACGGATAATTCGGTATATGAAAATTCTGTCGGCCGGATGATGGCCCAGGAATTTTTAAAACAAAAATGCGATGCGACCGGCGTTCTATGCGTCAATGACATGGTTGCATTCGGCTTTATCCAGGAATTGCATGAAAACGGAATCAATGTTCCAGAGGATGTCTCCGTGGTCGGATTCGATGATATTTCCTTCGCGGAGATGTTTTCGCCGGCCCTCACGACAGTCCGCTGCTCTGCTACACAAATCGGACAGCTTGCCGGTCGCATGTTGATGGATCAACTGGTCGGAAACCGTTTCGGCGAGTCGAATATCAAGCTTGAACCCTTGATTGTGGAGAGACGGTCCGTACGGGATCTGAATTGAATGGAATTGAATGGAATGGAATGTCTGCATTGCTTTTGACATGAATCGTTTTTATCGTGTCCGAATTCGGCTTAAACCGATTTTGAGAATAATCAAACAGGAGGGTCCAAATGAAAAAACAATTACTGACACTATTACTAGTCTTTTCGACAATCATACTTGCTGTCGGATGCGCTAAAACAACACCAGCGACCAGCACTTCTACCGCTGTGACTTCCGGTGCCTCTTCGTCCGCTGCCGGCTCTGAAATTGTTATCGGCACAATCCTTGATACCAGCGCAGGCATGGCAGCAGCTGGTAAAGCTACTGTATGGGGAGTTGATTACGCGGTCAAAGAAATCAATGACGCCGGTGGAATCAATGGCCGCAAGCTCCGTGTGATCCATTATGACGTAAAAGGCGATCCCAATGAAGCGATCACCGCATACAACCGGCTTGTCGACCAAGATAAAGTCACCGCCATCGTAGGGCCTGGCTTGTCAAACATCGGCATCGCCCTGGCTCCTATCGCAGAAGAGAAAAAAGTGCCTGTCGTCTCTCATTTCATGGACGAACGTGCCACGACAAACGAGAAGACCGGATCAGCATGGAAGTATATCTATCTTGCTGAACCAAGCTGCAACCAACAGGCAGAAGCCGTTGCCGCCTACACCGTCGATAAACTCAAGCTCAAGACCGTTGGCATTCTTTATGACAGCTCCAACGCCTATTCGACCACACATGCTATTCCTTATCAGAAATATGTCGAGTCCAAAGGGATGAAGGTGGTCGCACTGGAATCCTTCACCTCCGATGCCAAAGATTATAAAGCACAATTGACCAAAATCATTGCGGCAAAACCTGACGCAATCTTCGTCCCTTCCTACGCACAGCAAAATGCACTTGCATATAAACAAGCCCGTCAACTGGGTTACACCGGGATCATCATCGGAAACAACACCTATGCTTCTCCTTTCAACACCCTGGTTGAAGGAACGCCCATCACAGACCTCTACTTTATCTTCAATGTCGACTTTGAATCCACTTATACAAAAGTTCTAGGAGATGCCTACAAAGCCGCCAACAATGGAACCGCACCACTGCCGAACACCGCTTTTGGATACGACAACGTCAAGATCATTGCAAATGCACTGAAACTGGCAAAGAATCCCAACGATCCAGTCGAAGTGAACACCTTGATTGAAACAAAGACCAATGCCGTCATGACCTCTTCCGGCCCCATCACCCTGGACCCCAAGACCCATAGACCGGTTGGTATGGGCGTATTTATCGCCAAGTGGGATTCCGCGGGGAAAACGATCACCTTGCTTGATTATTATAAATCGTAAAAATTTTGATGAGTTCCGCATGACCGGTGCTGTTCCGAAAGAATGGCGCCGGTCGGACTCAAGTGACAGGAGTATATTTTATGGGCGTATACTACATTTTACAACAATTAATAAACGGACTTTCCCGGGGATCGGTATATGCTTTGATCGCCGTGGGATTTGCTTTGATTTTCAGTGTTTTGAAATTTTCAAATTTCGCACATGGCGGACTGATCAGTGCCTCCGCCTTCGCCGGTTATTATTTTTCCGCAGTACTGAAACTGAACCCCATTGTGGCGGTCGTCTTATCGGCTGCGGCCGGTGCGGTATTAGGAATCCTTTTGGATTATATGGCTTTTTACAACCTCAGAAAGCGTAAGAGCGCGAACATTTATTACTTTGTAAGTTCGATTACAGCGGGCATCCTGTTTATGAATGTCCTGACAATATTATTCGGGACCACTTTTTACTCGCTCCCCTCTTTCTTTGCGGTTCAAGTGATCACCATCGGGGAATTGATCATCATCAAACTGGACGCCATGATATTTATTATTTCTCTGTTGTTGCTTGCAGCTGTCATGTTTGTGATCAACAAAACCAAACTGGGATTGGCGATCCGCTCTGTTTCCCTCGATGCGGAGACCGCAAAACTGATGGGAATCAATTCCAATGCGGTTGTCACATTCACTTTTATTATCGCAGGAGCTCTTGCAGGCGTTGCAGGAATTTTCCTGGGAGCTAACTTTACGGTGGATCCTTTTATAGGCAACATGGTGGTCAAGGGATTTATCGCTTCCGTGATCGGCGGCCTCGGATCTCTTCCCGGGTCGATTGGGGCGGCATTCCTGCTTGGGATCATGGAAGTACTTATGACAACATTCTTTGGGGATACGATTACACCGGCTATTATCTTCGTATTGACTCTTGCTTTCCTTTTGATCCGTCCTCGCGGCATCAGTGGCAAGCTCATCCAAGAAAAAGCCTGAGGGGGAGGTAGGAATGTCAGATTATAGTTTATCTCTAATCACTTTCACGGCCATCACGGTGATGGGGGTTGTCAGTATTTTCCCATTGACCGGAATGACGGGGCTGTTCTCCTTCGGGCAGGCCGCCTATATGGCGGTCGGCGCTTATGTAGCCGGCATCTGCTCGATCCGGCTGGGATTCTCGCTGATTCCAAGCATGCTGGTCGGCGTCCTCGCATCGGGACTGCTCGCACTGATCGTCGGAATCCCGACGCTGAAATTACGGCGGGATTATTTCGCGCTGATGTCGCTTGCACTGGGGGAGGCCATCACGGCGATCCTGCGAAAATTCAGCAATATCACCGGAGGCGCCGCGGGATTGAGCAATATTCCCAAGTACGTGGCACCGATTACAATCATCATTGCAGCCGTTGTTGTCATTGCCCTGGTTGCCTCCTTCAAGAATTCAAGCTATGGCCGCATGAGTCTGGCAATCAAAACCGACGAGCTTGCGGCGAAATCATTCGGAATCAATGTGTTCCAACACAAATTGAAAGTATATATCTTCACTTCCATGATTGCCGGATTTGTTGGAACCCTTTATGCATTTTATATGACTTTCATCGATCCGAGCATGTTCGGATGGACAAAATCCAGCGAATGGGTGATCTTTCTCTTCTTCGGAGGGGTCAACAGCCTGACCGGATCCGTGCTTGCCGCGATTTTCCTGCAGATCATGCCGGAATTCCTGCGCTTCGCAACAGAAGCCAGAATCGTGATGTACACGGTCATGATTCTTCTGGTCATCAATTTCAGGCCGCAAGGGGTTCTGGGAGAGTGGGAACTGACTCCGTCCAATATCGCGAAGCTGTTTCACAAACGCGGGAAGGGTAAGGGAAAGGAGAAACTATGACAGACGTACTCATGCAGATTGATCATTTATCCAAATCGTTCGGCGGGGTCAAGGCCGTCGTCGATTTCTCCATGGTATTGGAGAAAAACCAGGTGGTGGGGATCATAGGACCGAACGGAGCCGGGAAGACCACCATTTTCAATCTGATCTCCAATGTCTATACGCCGGATCAGGGCACTATTATAGTAGAAGGAAAAGATATCACCAGGCTGTCACAAATCATGAAGGCCCGGCAGGGAATCGGACGGACCTTTCAAAACATCCGGTTGTTTTCCACTCTGAGTGTTCTCGACAACGTAAAAGTCGCATGCGATTACAAAGCGAAATGCAGTATGATTGAATCCATCATCCGCTTTCCGCGAAGCTTCAAAAGTGAAAGAAAGATCCGTGATGAAGCGATGGAATGCCTCGAACTGGTTGGCCTGGCACATCTTGCAAATGAAAAACCGGGCAATCTGCCGTATGGCCTGCAGCGCAGATTGGAAATCGCCCGCGCGCTGGTCATGAGGCCGAAAGTGCTGATGCTGGACGAACCGGCTGCAGGGCTCAACCCGGAGGAATGTTTCGAGCTGGTCGATTTCCTAAAAGAAATCCTGGTCAAATTCGACACCTCGCTGATTATCATCGAACATCGCATGGATGTTGTGATGAACCTATGCCATAAAATCTATGTCCAGGACTTCGGCAAGAATATCGCCTGCGGAACACATGCGGAAATCCAGTTTGATCCCTCGGTCCTGAGCGCCCACCTGGGGGAGAAAAGCCAAACTGAAAA
>CAZJXH010000219.1:0-6437 GCA_964549475.1 uncultured Oscillospiraceae bacterium | reverse complement strand
CAGCAGCTCCATCATGACACCTAGGCCATAGACAATGCATCCCAGTGCAAAAACAATCGGAAGAGTGAAAAAGCAAGTTGCCGGATCCTCTAATGATAGAAGGCATGATATAGAAATGCAAATTCCAAGAACCTTGAATTTTTTATTCATATCGGTCATTCTCCTTTAATAGTCATATCGGACTTGGACCTCGCACCACGGAGAATACATGAAATCAACATAAACATCAAATAATGCTCGAAATTTAATATTTGTCGCAGCATAGGTGCCCGTAGAAGCCCAGGAAGAACCCAGACAGAAAAGCTCATGGACAAGATCGCCGCCAAACGGCCAATGTCTGCTGACTATCCATGTGCAATAATCATCCCCTGCATAATAAGATGCATCGATTGTCGGACCACCGCCAACCTCGAATGTATAAGAGATACCGCCGCCGCCCCACCCGGAGCCCAGGTCCAGGCCAACTGTCACGGAACCTGCCCGATGGATGTCGCCCGGTCCATAATCAATCATCTCATCCGAAATATATTGCATTCTGTGCTCCGCCTCGACTCTCGCGGTATCACATCCCGTTGTAGAAATATTCGTTTTGATTGCAAAATAATCATAATTCGGGTCTAGTTCACTAAAGTCCCGATAAAGCATGAAATCCATGTTTGCGTAGACTGCACTGCTGAAATAGGACCTGTAGTTGAATCCGCTCTTCACGATGACCGAGGATTTTGTTGTGTTTTTCGTACTGGCATAATCCTGCAAAATAATCTTCATGTATTCCATGATGACATTATCCCCTTGATATACCGTTGCGAGCAGGTTCTTCTGGGTCTGAGAATTCGAATAGGAAATAATGTTCTCGATCATGTTGTCTTCCTGGTCTTTTCCAAAACTGATAAACGCTGTTTTTGTGGTAGGGCCCTGTGTATCATAGACACTCACGTCCGCTCCGAAGCTTTTGATCCCAAAAGCGCGCTTGAAATCGGAAATTGTTGCCTTCCCATACATATAGACTCTTGTCTCATATTTTCTGTAAGAGTTCTTCACTGCTTCGCATAAGCGTTTGTCTGATTTTACCAATCCGCTCGGGACTGCATAGCAGGAATAATCTGATAGCGCGGAATAATCAACTTTTTTACTATCGACAATATCATAATCATCCGCATAATCGGCTATCAATGAACGGTCAAAAAGACTGCTGTCTTCCATAATGATGAGAATTCTAGGAATGGTGGATTTTGCGGTAACGGCTTTCGTTGAAACAGTAGAGATTAAAGCAACGGATAAGAGCACTGTAAGCAGGACGCTGACGATTTTCGGCAACTTCTTCATAATACTACTTCCTTTCATTTCATGGTTTTGTAAAATTTGGCGGCCGGATTCTTCTTAAGAAGTTCGTTTTGGTTAAACTTATTATACCGTTTCGTCGCACTGCTGTCAACAACCAAAACGAATTATTCGTTGATTTTTTGTGAACCATATCGAACCATGAAAAGGAAATAACTCATCCAAATATAAAAACCGGCTAGCCCTCCCAAGTTGTCAAGCTCCTTGGATGGCTGTCAGGAAAAGCATTCATCCGTGGCATTAGAGTTTTTCCAAATCCGAAACCAGCTTCCTTACATCTTCTTCCTTTGTAGCCCAGCTTGTGCAGAATCGAACCGCGCTATGGCTTTTGTCAACACGCTGCCAGAAGGAATAGATGTATTTCTGTCCCAGTTGTTCGAGATCGCTGTCGAGCAGAATGGGAAATTGCTGATTCGTCGTTGTCGGAATAAGAAATTGACAGCCTTTTCGGCCACAGACATTTTTGATCATTTCGGCTAGCCGATTGGCACGAAGAGCAATGTCAAAATAAAGATTTTCTTCGAACAATGCGATAAATTGCAGCCCCAGGAGCCGTCCTTTCGCAAGAAGCGCGCCCTTTTGTTTCATGATATAGCGGAAATCCTCTTTCAATGCGGGGTTCCTTATCACCAATGCCTCCCCGAAAAGTGCACCTGCTTTTGTTCCACCAATATAAAAGGCATCGCATAAATTCGTAATAGCCGGCAGATCCAGATCATTTTCCTTTGCTGTCAGCGCATACCCAAGACGCGCTCCGTCCAGATACAGCAAGAGGTGACTGCGTTGGCAAACTTCGCTGATCGCGGTCAGTTCCGCTTTGCTGTAAATCGTACCGCATTCGGTGGGATTGGACAGATAGACCAGTCTGGGCTGCACAATGTGTTCATGGTTGCTGTCATCGATATGGTTCTCATATGCTTTTTGGATTTGTGCCGCATATAATTTTCCGTCGATGCTTGGCAAAGCAATGATTTTATGCCCTGTTGCTTCAATCGCGCCTGTCTCATGCATAGATACATGTCCGGTGTTTGCCGCGACCACTCCCTGATGCGGTCGCAGTGCGGCGGAAATCAGCGTTAGATTTGTTTGTGTGCCTCCCACCAGAAAATGAACATCCACTTCCTGGTTGCTGCATTTCTCTTTTATCAGTTCTGCTGCCAGTCTGCAATAGAGGTCCTCTCCGTAAGGAGCGGTCTGTTCCATGTTAGTGTCAATCAGTTTTTGCAGCACGTTGGGGTGTGCTCCCTCACAATAATCTGAATCAAATCGTATCATCGCAAATACTCCATTTCTATTGTAGATATTCCATTTTTATCATACCAGTCCTATTATCCCAGCCATCCTGTTTCAGAAAAAATGGCCTTCCGGGAATGATGTTCCTGAAAAACCATTATATCAAATTTTCATCCGTCGTACATTCTAATTTACGAATGGAACATGGGTGCAATATGGGGACTGCAATATGGGGACGGTTCTTATATTTCATAAACGAAATTAAATAAAATGAAATATAAGAACCGTCCCCATATTGCACCCATGTTCCCATTGAATTTTTATTCCGCGACCACCTTTTCACTCTTCCCTTTGCGATAGAATTGCAAAATCAGCAAAGCAAGCAGCGATGCGATAAAAACGGTCAGATACACTTGCTTGAATCCACCGTTCAGGGTGTCCTGGAATTCTTTTTCAATAACATCTTTTTTACTGTCGATCTGCAGCAGATAATTCGCCTTGGCTGTCTCGAACGATCCGGGAACAGCCTCTTTTAAGGCAGTCATTTTCCGGATGTCCTCGGTCAGTTGGACTTTTGCTCTGCTGATGCCTGCTATCGCACCGGCCGCGGCGTCTGTCGAATCGGGTGTTTTCTGCATTGCAGCGATTTGTTTGTCCATGGCGAGAATCCCCGCATTCATCCCTGCGATCCCGCTGTCGATCCCATCTGTGATTTTCGTGACAATACCGGGCGTCATCTCCGTAAACATGGTATCCGCGAGCACTTTGGCATTTTGCGTAATCGTTGTCACGTCGGATGTTTTCATCAATTCAATCAGCGCTGCAGGCATCGTGTATCCGCTGCTTGCATTCATGTTGATCCGGACGGTCTGCATCGACGTGAGATCTGGTGTATCAATGCCGTCGAATAGAGCTTTCGTCGCCGCATCGGTCTTTAATTTGGCGAATTCGTCCGTCAGTTCCTGCGCATAAGGAAGGGGAGGAACTGTTACTTCTTTTGGCAGCAGATCCATCACATTGGTTTGAATCCCCGCGCCTGCATGAGCGATGAACCCGATCATGATCGCAGGCGCGATGGCGGTTCCGATGGAGCGGATCAGCGAGAGGGTGGCAAGCGAGGAATTGGATTCTTCCTTTTTTGTATTATCCAGCATCATATAGTTGAGCGGCGTTCCAATCGTAAAGCCCATTCCGATACCGATCAGGACCAGGCTTGTCACAACAGTAAAAAGGGATGGATTGTTCGCGGCCACCAGGACAAGGAACAACGCGCCGGAAAGCGACATCAGGAATCCGAATCCCAGAATCCGCTTCACCCCGAATTTATCGATAAGTTTTCCGGACAGAGGCGCTCCGATTCCTGAAAAAACGCCCAGGATAAGGACAAAATAGCCGCCGCTGCCCGAAGCGATCTTCAGTGCATTTTCGGAGAACTGCGGAACAAAAATCATTCCCATCATTGCAATCCCCGTTATAAAGGATAGAATAAGCGTGATCACAATTTCTAAATTTTTAAAATACTGCAGGTTGATCACCGGATCCTGGACTTTCTTCTCAGCAAAAACAAACAGAGGAAGCAAAAGAATGAATAGAAGCAGGAAGGGATAGACCGACGGACTTTGAATCGTTGCTCCCAAATTGAAAAAGTCAATGTTTTTAAGGCCATAAAGCAGAGACAGCACCATGACGGTCAAAATCGCAATTCCGGTGATATCAATCGGTTTGACATTCTTTTGCCTGGTATTCGGCAGTGTCAGGAATCCCGCGGTCAATATGAATAGCGTGATCGGCACGTTGATATAGAAAATAAACTGCCAGTTGTTTTTTCCAAACAAATCGAGAATCGCACTTCCGGCCGATGCGCCGAAAATATTGGCGATTCCATAGACCCCGCCCACCAGTCCAAGCGCCATGCCCCGTTTTTCTTTCGGAAATGTCGTGCCGAATTCCGCTGTCGCGACAGGCAGGATCCCCCCGCCGCCAATCGCCTGCACCGCTCTTGCGATAAGCAGCACCGGAAAGCTCGCGAAGCTCTGGGACAATCCGCAAAACAGCGAGCCCAGCCCGAAAAGAAAAATGCTGGCCAGGTAGATATACTTTCTCCCGAACTTATCCGCAAGCTTGCCCATAATGGGAATACTGGCCGCGTACGCAAGCGTGTAGATGGTGATCATCCATATTCCGGTCTTTTCATCCACAGACAGGTTGTTCTGGATAACGTTTCTGGCAGGAGTCACGATGCCGGTATCAAGCGCTCCCATGAAAATTCCCAACAGATAGACAGCCATAATCAATCCGAAATTTTTCTTCTTCATTTGTTCCATTATAAATGCCCCTTTGTTTCTGTCTATTTTTATCCGATCTTTTCCGATTCAGTCTTGCTTTTGCACAATCCCTGGGTGACATTGTCCTCCATGATTGCGGTGATTCTCTCGAACTGACGGATGTCCTCGTCTGATAGTCCGCTTAGATAGCAGTGGTTCCACTCCTCCAGGATCTTTCGCATATATGCGATCATCTGCTGTCCTTTCACAGACAGGCTCATCAGCTTTTCCCTCTTGCTGTCCGGATTCTCCTGTCGCTCGACAAATCCTTTTTCCTCCAGTTTGCCTGATGTTTTCGCCACTGCGCCCTTGTCAATCATAAAATACCGTGCGATGTCCTCCTGCCTCACTTTCCCGTATTCCGCCAGATACATCAGAATAACCTGTTCCGGGAAACCGATATCGAATTCCTTCAATCGGTGTTCGCAAAAGGTGCGGCTGTGCCGGACAATAATTGATAGACTGTTCATCAGCATGGAATTTCCCTCCAGACAAAATAATAGTTGTCGCTGCAATTGTTGCAATGACAACTATTATACAAAGGATATCAGATGATGTCAATCAAAATTCTAAAATCTTTTGACAAATCTTTAAAATCATTTTAATCATCTCAAATCATTTCAATCGATTCTATTTTCTTTTCTTTTCTTCGCATTTTCTATTTTTTCTATCCGATGAAACATCTGTATTATCGCGACTTTTTTGTAAAGAGTCCGATAATGAGAAGCAATACGACAGATCCTACAAAGGCGACGAAAATACTCCAGAAATTCAGTCCGTTCACCGAGCCATACCCCATTGCATTCATAATGAATCCGCCGATAAACGCACCAATGACTCCAACTACGATATTTGCAATCAATCCCATCCGCTGATTCGCACCAACTACCATACTGGCCAGCCATCCGGCTACTCCGCCAACAATCACCCAAGATAAAATTCCCATCCTTCAATCTCCCTTTAATCTTCATTTTTAACTTTAATGAAGTTCTTCGCTTAATGTAACAGTAGAAATACTCTTTTCTAGTTACGGCTGCTTTTCCAGTCAATTCCAGTATACCCCTTCGTCAATATATGTCAATATATTTTTCTTATTTTTATTCTTATTATTATTCCAATCTTTCTTTGCATATTTGTTGTAATATGGATTTCACCTGTTCCCGTCCCATTTCTTTTCGTAAGTGATTGCCCTGAAAATATAGAAAGAAAATTCAAATGGTGTATAATTATAAAAGATTCAAAAGGAAGTCCATCATACGAGGAGAAATGGAATGAAAACAAAGAAAAAAAGTAGTATTCTATCCATGCTTGCCATAACAACAATGATATTGCTTTCGGCCTGCTCTATTTCGAAAACAAGCCCGACTGCCGAACCAGACTCCAGTCCATCCGCTGCTACGGCGGCAAGCCCGACGGCAAGTCCGACACTGGAACCGACAGCCAGTCCGTCCCCGGCACCTTACCATGTCGGCGGCCCGGATATAATCGGGCTGTATGCGAATCGCAAATTATTGGCGGCGGAATATAAAACAAAATGGG
>CAZJXH010000218.1:0-6444 GCA_964549475.1 uncultured Oscillospiraceae bacterium | reverse complement strand
TGAAAGCAGAATATTCTCTTATCCGCAAAGGACAGATTGTGTACACCTACCTGCATCTGGCAGCAAACAAACCTTTGCTGGATGCATTGCTGGCAAGCGGATGCAAGGGCGTTGCCTATGAGACCATCACCGATAAAAAAGGAGGGCTTCCGCTTCTTAAACCAATGAGTGAGATTGCCGGAAAGCTCGGCATCCAGGAGGGCGCGAAATATCTCGAAAAACCGTTTGGCGGCCTTGGCATATTATTAGGCGGTGTTCCCGGTGTCAAAAATGCAAAAGTCGTGGTACTGGGCGGAGGAGTCGTGGGAACAAACGCGTGTAAAATCGCAGTTGGAATGGGCGCGGATGTCACTGTTTTCGATATGAGCCTGGATCGTTTGTCCTATCTGGACGATATATTCAACGGCAGACTGAAAACGCTGTATTCCACAAGCACTTCCATCCGGAAAGAAATCGTGGGTGCGGATCTGGTTATCGGCGCTGTGCTGATTCCGGGGGCAAGCACCCCGAAATTGTTGAAAAAAGAATATCTCAAAACAATGAAAAAAGGATCTGTTATCGTCGATGTGGCAGTTGATCAGGGCGGATGCTTTGAAACAACCCATGCGACCTACCATAATGATCCGACTTATGTAATCGACGGAGTCGTCCATTACTGCGTCGCAAATATGCCGGGAGCCGTACCACGCACATCGACTATCGCACTTACCAACGCGACCCTGCCTTTTGGCTTGAAAATCGCTAATGAAGGGCTTGAGAAAGCGGCGCTCGCAGATACAGGATTGCTGAACGGAATCAATGTCTATGACGGGAAATGCACTTTCAAAGGGGTGGCAGACGCTTTCAACATGAAATACACCCACTCGAAAGAATTGTTATCATGTTTTTAGTGAAATTGGAATGAATGCATTGAAACCGGCCATGAAGTGAAATTTTCCGACAAATCGGATAGTCCTGCAAATAATCCAACGTTTGCAGGATATTTTTTTATTGCTTTTAACTTCGAGGAATCGGGAGAGAAACAGGTTTCTTTTCGTTCCCTCGTTACATCAGAAGCTGGAGGCTGATTCCCATGACCAGCATCCCGGACAGCAAACCGTAGATTGCCAGATGATGCTCTCCATATTCCCTTGCTGTGGGGAGCAGCTCATCGAAGGAAATGTAAACCATGATACCGGCTATTCCTGCGAACAGCAATCCCATCACGGTGCTGTTGAGAAAGGGCGCCAGAAAAAGAAAGGCAAACACCGCTCCGACAGGCTCTGCAGCACCGGATATCAGAGAATAGAGAAATGCTTTGCGCCGGCTTCCGGTTGCACAATAGGCAGGGATTGCGACCGCGATTCCTTCGGGAATATTATGAATGGCCACTGCGACGGCGATAGCGATTCCCAGCTTGTACCCGTTCATTCCTGAAATGAAAGTGGCCATGCCTTCCGGGAAATTATGAAGCGTAATAGCCACCGCCGTCAGAACGGTGGTTTTGATCAATTTATGCGGAGCGGGGTCCACTTTGCATTGGTCCGCTTCCTCGATGCGATGCATCTCATGTGGATTCTCATAGGAAGGAATCAGTTTGTCGATTCCTGCAATCAGCAGAATTCCGGCAAAAAATGCGACAAGGGTCAGCCATCCGCCGGGCTTCGCCCCCATTCCCTCGACGAGATGGGATTTTGCATCGGGAAGAATCTCCACAAAGGAGATGAAAATCATAATACCCGCTGAAAAACCGAGAGAAACGGATAAGAATTTCTTGTTTGTTGTTTTGAGAACCAGAACAAGCAATCCGCCGATCCCGGTGGATAAGCCTGCAAATAGCGACAAAAGAAGCGCCAGTATCCAATTATTTTCCATATTTACCTCACGGATAGGATTTTACCATATTTTTTCCTATGCAGTCTATGCAATTTCGAAATTTTCAGCGAAAAGCAATATGGGGACGGTTCTTGTGTTGCATAAACTACAATATAGGGACGGTTCTTGTGTTGCATTTTATGTTGTTTATGCAACACAAGAACCGTCCCTATATTGCACCCATATTGCACAAGAACCGTCCCCATATTGCACCCTGTTTTGCATTGACAAAACGAAACAGTTGTACTATCCTTACTAATAGTTGATAGTACAACTAATATACTTCAGGAGAAAAAAATGGACGATACAAAACGACAGATAACAAAAATCGCGCGGGAAGCCTCGCGGTTCACCGGCAAGGTGCTCAAGGACACGGGCCTTGGCTTATCGGAATATGAATTTATTCACTGCATCCGGCACAATCCCGGTATCAGCCAGGAAGGCCTGCGCGAGAAGCTTGGCCTGGACAAGGCTGCAGTGGCGAGGAGGGCGGCCAATCTGGAGAAAAAAGGATATATCACAAGACGGACCGACCCGAAAGACGGCCGTGGGAAACAGCTTTATGTGACGGTAAAAAGTGACAGTGTCAACAATTCCAAAGTGACGGTGGAGGAATATTTTTATGAATGGCTGATGGCCGATATCAACGGGGGAGAACGGGGAATTTTCCTGTCGGTGCTGGACCGGATTTATTGGAAATCAAAGAATGAACGCCGGGAGGGCTTTACGAACCTAATCGCACTGGAGGCTGGACAGCATGGAAAAACTGAAATGTAGTCCGGTTCTGAATCCGGACCGGATCGTCAGCTATTTTAAACGGCAATGGAACGTTATGACGCTCATTGTCATCTCCGGATTGATCTTTAATGGATCGATGTCCGCTGGTCCGATCCTGCAGGGGAAGCTGATTGACATCATTGTATCAAAGAATCCGATTGATGCGGTTTTGCTGCAGGCCGGACTGTTTGTGGGCGTTATTCTGCTGATCCAGATCATGCGCTTCATCAAGCGCTATTATGTACGGGTATTTGCCAATCGCACCAGTGCGGCCATGCGTATGATGATCTACAACAACATCATGAACCGGGATATCATCGAGCTGTCGCGGGAACACACCGGTGACTTGATGACCAAGTCGGTCGCTGATGTGGATATTTGTGTGGAGGGAATGCGGAAAGTCACAACAGAAATATTTGATACCGGGGTGCTGATGCTCTCCTATCTGATTTCCCTGTTTGTTTACGACTGGAAAATCACCCTGGCCGCCTGCGTTTTTGTACCGGCGGCGATGTGGCTGGCAGAGCGACTGAAAGGAATCATCGCCGGATTTTCCAAAGAAGCGCGTATCCAGAGCAGTCATGTGGCGGATCTGACCTATGACAATATTGAGCATGCGGTGCTGCTCCGGGTCAACGGACTGGAAGGCAGGAACAGACAGGACTATTTCGCCCAGCTGGATGATTTGGAAACCAAATCCGTGAAAGCCAGCATTCTGGAAAATTCCATGCAGCCGATTTATAATGTGATTGCTTCGCTGGGAATTGTAGCCGTTCTCTACTTCGGAGGCCGGAATGTCATGGACAGCGCCTGGACCGTGGGCGTATTTACAACTTACAGCATCATTTATATTGCATTGACCGCCAAAGCCAGCAAAGCCGCGAAACTTTTCAATTCTTTCCAGAAAGCCGCGGTTTCATGGCAGCGTATCAAGCCTTATCTTGCCGACTATAAGAGAAAAAGCATCGAGGACCGGGGCCGATGCGGCGACGGAACGCTCATCGTAAAAGATCTGAGTTTCCATTATCCTGAAAACGAGGCGCTTATTATACAGCACATCGGCTTTTCCGCAAAACCGGGCGAATGGATCGGAGTCACCGGACCTGTTGCCTGCGGGAAAACATCCCTTGGTATTGCACTTCAAGGACGATATCCCTATCTTGGCAGCATCGTGCTGGACGGAGTGGAACTTAAAGAATACAGTGAAGCGGAGCTCGCTTGCCGCGTTTCCTGTCTCGAACACCAGCCCCAACTGCTTTCCGACACCATCTACCACAACATTACACTTGGCGAGGAAGGGGATGTTTCCACTGTGCTGAGGGATGTCTGTTTTGACGAAGACTTGAAGTCCATGCCGGAAGGCATCCAAACAGTGGTCGGCAGCAGCGGGATCCGCCTTTCCGGAGGACAGCAGACCCGCATCGCACTGGCCCGCGCGCTGTACCGTCCCAGTATGATGATGATTCTGGACGATCCCTTTTCGGCGGTGGATATGAAAACAGAAGAAGCGATTATTGAAAATCTTCGAAATCATTATTCGGACCGGATCATTGTGCTGATTTCCCATCGCCTCTCGGTATTTCCGAGAACCGACCGCATCATTGTCCTGCACAGTGACCGGAAAGCGGAGTACGGCACCCATTCCTCCCTGATGTCGTCGTCGGAACTGTATGCTGCGGTTTATCGCCTGCAGACGGGAGGCAGCCATGAAGAGGCATAAGCTTACTACCAGGACTATTTCAGCAATTCTCCGCCAGAATGCCGGCATGACGGTGTTTCTGGGGTTAACCCTCCTGGCGGCGGTGGCCTTGAGCCTGGTTCCGCCCCAACTGCTGCAAAGGATTATTGACAGCAATCTGGTTCCCAAAAACGGGGACGGCCTGCTGGGTCTGGCATGGATCTATCTGGCCGTACTGGTCCTGATCGGAGTGTTTGATTTTTTAAAAAGCTGCCTGCTGACGATTTTCGGCCAAAAGATCGTCAAGAGCCTGCGCATGGAAATGACCCGGAAATTGGAGCGGATCAGCAGCACTTATTTTACGGCCAATCCACCGGGCGCGATTACCTCCAGATTCACCAATGATGTGGAGAATATCAATTCGCTGTTCACCGAAGGGGTGGTCAGCATGATGGTTGACTGTTTTAAAATCATCGGTATTGTTGTTTCTATCTGGTTTTTTTCCATTCCACTGGGATTGCTGACGCTCTGCCTGGTACCAGTGATTTATCTGCTGACCCATGCTTTTCAAAAACGAATGCTGGCCGCACAGGTCAAGAATCTGGAGCAGCTTGGTAAAGTGAATACGCACATTTCGGAAAGTCTGAAGAACATCTCCATGATCAAGTCCTTCAACAAGGGGGCCTACATGGAGGAGATTTACCACCAGCGGCTGGATGACAATTTTCACACAGTCGAGCGAGTCAATTTTTATGATTCCTGCTATTCTCCGATCACTCAGATTCTTCGAGCGGCTGTCATCGCGGTGATTGTACTGCTTTCATCCGGCCAGCTGGACTTTCTGACGATCTCCCTCAAGATATCCATCGGAATGGTGGCGGCATCGATTGATCTGATTTCCAATCTTTTCAGCCCGATCGAGACATTGGGCATGGAACTGCAGAATATACAGAAAGGCATTTCCGGGCTTCAGCGGATCAATGATTTCGATACAGAGCCGGAAGAACCACAAAAATGCGGAACCATCACCGCACAGGAGATCATCGGAAAGGCCCGGAAAGTAGAAATGGTTTTTGAGCAGGTATCCTTTTCTTATGCAGAAGACCAACCGATCCTGGAAAACCTGGAATTGACAATCGCACCGGGAAGCCGTGTCACATTCGCCGGACGAACCGGAGTGGGCAAGACGACATTGTTCCGCCTGATCATGGGGGTGCTCCGCCCGATAAGCGGCAGGATCCTTCTGGGGGGAGCCGATGTCTATAGGATTCCGAATTCCGAAAAACGGCGGCTGTTCGGGTATGTGGAACAACAGTTCGCGTTTGTCCGTGGTACAGTCACCCGGCAGATCACCCTCGGGGAAAATTCCATTACACAAAAACAGGTGGAGGAAGCGATGAAATTTGTCGGATTGCATGATTATGTGCTTCATATGGAGAAAGGGTACGATACGGTTGTCAATCAAAACATGGATTTTTCACAGGGCCAAAAACAGCTGCTGGCGATCGCCAGGGCTATTGTGGCCGACCCGGCTGTCCTGATGCTGGACGAAGTGACGGCCAATCTGGATTCTGCCGCTGAAGCGAAAATTTTCACTGTTCTGCAAAAGGCCGGACGCGGACGGACTGTGCTTTCGATTTCGCATCGCATCACATCCATGCTGCACTGTGATAAAATCGTATTGCTGGAAGAGGGCCGCATCAGCGCCGCAGGATCCCCGGAAGAGGTGTTTGCTTCTCAGGACTGGCTTGGCAGACAGCTTCGACTGGAGCAGAACCAGTGGAAAAAAGAAGAAGAATAACAGACCGGAAGACACAAGACTGGAGGGCAGGATGAATTTAAAAGAACGTGCAAACAAGCTTAAAACGGATATTCCTGCGGTTTTCATCGCACTGCGGAAAAAAGAGACGCCGCCGATGGCTAAAATCGTCGCCGGAATCACCATCGCCTACGCATTGTCTCCGATTGACCTCATCCCGGATTTCATTCCGGTGCTGGGCTATCTGGATGATGTGATTATTCTTCCTGCGCTGGTTGCGTTGACGGTAAGACTCATCCCCGAAACGGTTTTTTCCCGGTGCAGAGAAGAATCGAAGAACCTGTGGATCAATGGCAGGCCGAAAAGATGGTATTAC
>CAZJXH010000217.1:0-6473 GCA_964549475.1 uncultured Oscillospiraceae bacterium | reverse complement strand
GTAGATCAGGTTCTCGCCGATTTCGGAGGGATTGATATTTTAGTGAACAATGCCGGAATAACAAAAGATGGATTGATTCTTTCGATGAAAGTAGAGGATTTCAACCGGGTTATCAAGATCAATCTGACCGGTGCGTTCAACATGATCAAACACACGTATTCACACTTTATGAAAAGGAGAAGCGGAAGAATCATCAATATCACCTCAGTTGTGGGTCTTTCAGGGAATGCCGGGCAGGCGAACTACTCCAGTGCGAAAGCGGGTCTGATCGGACTGACGAAATCGGTGGCGAAGGAGCTTTCAGGACGGAATGTCTTATGCAATGCGATTGCACCCGGATTCATTCAAACCGATATGACGAAGGAATTGAACGATAAAGTCAAGGACTCGTTTCTGGCGATGATCCCGCTCAAAAGGCCCGGAATGCCCGAAGATGTCGCCAATGTGGCCTTGTTTCTGGCAAGCGACTTGTCAAGCTATGTCACCGGCGAAGTCATCCGCGTAGATGGCGGCCTTGCGATGTGAACCGCACGGAAAAATAACTTCAAGAATAGGATTGAAAAAAGAAAAATAACACTAAAAATAGGATCAAAAAAGAAAAAATCAATAGGAAAACGGACGAAAAACAAGCTTGAAAAATGAAAGAATGACATGGGAGAATAAAATGAGAAGAGTAGTGATAACAGGAATGGGCGTTGTTACGCCGATCGGCAATGAAATGAATCTGTTCTGGGACAATTTGATCAACGGGGTATGCGGGATCGGTGCAATCACCAAGTTTGATACAACCGATTATAAAGTGAAAATCGCCGCAGAAATCAAAGACTTTGATCCAACCCTGTACATTGAAAAAAGCCAGGTGCGAAAAACGGATCTCTACTGCCAGTATGGAATAGCGGCAGCGGCGATGGCAATGAAAGACAGCCGTTTAGCGGAATTTTCCGAGGGAACCAGAGGAACGGTCACAATGAAAGACATTGATCCGGAACGCCTGGGGGTTTATGTCGGTTCCGGGATTGGCGGGATGAACACTTTCGTCAATGAGACCGAAAAGCTGTTGAAGGGCGGACCGGGCAGAGTCTCGCCATTTTTCATTCCGATGATGATCGGAAATATCGCTGCCGGAACAATTGCCATTCAATATGAGGCGAAAGGGCCCTGCCTTCCGGTCGTGACCGCCTGTGCGACCGGAAGCCATGCGATCGGCGAAGCATTCCACGCAATCCGTGAGGACCGTGCGGATGCAATCATCGCAGGGGGATGCGAGGCATCCATCACCCCGATTGCTGTTGCAGGATTTACAAATTGCATGGCACTTACCAAGCGCAATGACCCGATGTGCGCATCCATTCCCTTTGATAAAAGGCGCGACGGATTTGTCATCGCGGAAGGAAGCGGAATCGTGGTGCTCGAAGAGCTTGAGCACGCGAAAGAGCGAAAAGCCACGATTTACGGGGAGATTGTCGGGTATGGAAACACCTGTGACGCCTATCATATCACAGCACCGGATCCAACCGCGCAAGGTGCCGCCAATGCGATTTCCATTGCATTGAAAGAAGCATTCCGCTTCGATCCGGAATATGAAAAATTAGTCCGGGACCATGCGGCGGTTTACATCAACGCACATGGAACAAGCACGCCTCTCAATGATAAAACCGAGACGCTGGCGATAAAAAAAGCCCTTGGAGAGGAATTGGCACACAGGGTGATGGTAAGCTCGACAAAATCCATGACAGGGCATATGCTAAGCGCCGCCGGTGCGGTAGAAGCGATCATTATCGCCAAAGCCATGCAGGAAGGCGTTATCCCGCCAACCATCGGTTATGTGGAAATAGATGAGGATTGTGATCTGGATTATGTCCCCAATGTCGCACGCCACGCTTTCCCGGATCTGGCATTGTCCACTTCCCTGGGTTTCGGCGGACATAACGCCTGTATTGCCATCAAACCGGCGCGTTTGGTTTGAAGGGGGAATAAAAAATGAATCTAGAGCAAATAAAAGAATTAATCGGTATTGTGGAAAAATCAGCGATCACCTCGTTTGAGCTGGAAGAATCCGGCTACCGGATCCGCATCGGAAAAGAAAAGACCGTGCATCAAAAAGAAATCCATGATTTCGGCGAATCGTTCCAACCAGGCTCTACAGAGTGCGGGCTTGATAAAAAAACGGCAAGATCGGCAGACATAGGATTTTCCGGACTGAACCAGGCGGAAAGCAATCATCCATCAGAAGACCGGGAATCCGAAGAACAGGAATCCGAAGGTCAGAATTCAAAAAGGCAGAATTTGCAGGAAAACCATCCGGAGTGGATTTCAATTAAATCTCCGATGCTGGGGGTGTTTTATTCTTCTTCCGCTCCGGACAGGGCGCCTTTTGTGAAAATCGGCGACCGGATCAAGAAAGGCGATGTGCTTTGCATCATCGAAGCCATGAAACTGATGAACGAGATTCTTTCGGAAAAAGAAGGCGAACTGGTGGAGATCTGCCTGGAAAACGGACAAATAGCCGAATACGGGCAAACTCTTTTTATACTGAGATGACCGTCTTGCTTTATAGCGGGGAGAAATCAAAACGAGGAGATTTTATATGAACAGAGAAGAAATCAAACAGATATTGCCACACAGAGAACCGATGCTTCTTGTCGACGAAGCTGTTCTTGTCGATGAAAAAACCGCGTCCGGAAAATATTTCGTCCGCGGCGATGAGTTTTTCTTGCAGGGACATTTTCCGGGGAATCCAGTCGTACCGGGTGTCATCCTTTGCGAAATGATGGCACAGACCGGTGCGGTCATCCTAGCGAATCAGATGAAAGGATCGACCCCTTATTTTACAGGATTAAAACTCGTGAAATTCCGGCAAAAAGTCTTTCCGGGCGATACATTTGATATCACATGCCAGCTGACACAGCAAAGAGGCAGTTTTTTCTTTGCCAAGGCGGTCGGAAAAGTCAATGGCAAAGTAGCGGCAAGTGCTGAGTTTTCTTTTGCGCTGATTTCCTGACAGACTGGTGTAAAAAAGAAAGCCGACCAAAGATAGTAAATGGAGGTTGTTTCCATGTTTTCAAAAATTCTGATTGCCAATCGGGGGGAAATCGCTGTTCGAATCATCCGCGCATGCAAGGAGATGGGGATCGAAACGGTCGCCATTTATTCCCAGGCAGATAAAAACGCCATGCATGTCAGCATGGCAGACGAAAGCTATTGCATCGGCGGACCGAAAGTCCAGGACAGTTATTTGAACATGGGCGCGATTCTTACTGCTGCCGTAGCGACAAAATCGCAGGCAATCCATCCGGGATACGGTCTCCTTTCCGAAAATGCGACGTTCGCATCGCTTTGCGAACAATGCAATATTGAATTTATCGGACCTTCTTCCGAAATCATCTCGCGGATGGGGGATAAAAACATTGCAAGGGAAACCATGATTGCAGCAGGCGTTCCGGTCATCCCCGGAAGCGATGTGATTACGGACCGCGCATTGGCAAAAGAAAAAGCGATTGAGATCGGATTTCCTCTCCTGATTAAAGCCAGAAGCGGCGGAGGAGGCAGAGGCATCCGGCTTGTCCAATCAACCGATGAATTCGACCACGCGTTTTCGACCGCCTCCCAGGAAGCTCAGAATGCATTCGGAGATGGAGCGGTTTATATGGAAAAATTCCTTTCTCCGGTGAAACACATCGAAATGCAGATTCTGGCGGATAAACAAGGGAATGTGGTCTGTCTGGGCGAAAGGGAATGCTCCGTGCAGCGCAAAAATCAAAAATTGATCGAAGAAAGCCCCTCTCCTGCGGTATCGGAAGAGACAAGGGCGAAAATGATCGACGTATCGACACGAGCAGTGAAAGCGACACATTATACCAATGCAGGAACCATTGAATTCCTCTATGACGCGCAAGGGGATTTTTATTTCATGGAGATGAATACAAGGCTTCAAGTGGAACACCCGGTTACCGAGATGGTAACCGGTATTGATCTCGTCCAATGGCAAATTCGGGTGGCATTCGGTCTGCCCCTTCCATTTACACAAGAAGACATCCATATCAAAGGGCATGCGATGGAGTGCAGGATCAATGCAGAAGATCCGATGTGCAATTTCCGTCCGCAGAGCGGGACCATCCATCTCCTCCATGTTCCGGGCCGGCCAGGGGTTCGGTTCGATTCCGCCATGTTCCAGGGATACCAGATCCCTCCTTTTTATGATTCGATGATTGGCAAGCTGATTGTCTATTCCAAAACAAGGGGCGAAGCCATACGGAAAATGCAGACGGCACTCTGTGAGCTTGTTATCGAAGGGGTTACACACAACCGGGAATTGCAAAGAAGGATTCTCAAGGACAGACGATTTCTTTCGGGGAAATATGATACCGGGATCATGAACGAGATTCTGGAGCAAATGCAGGACCATTCCAATCCAACAGAGAAAAATGCTGAGTCAGGAGAGAAGGACAGACCATGCTGAATAAGAATTCATTTAAAAAGCCCGATTTATGGCTGGAAACGCATAATAAAAACAAACTGGTCGGAAAAAGAAACCCGGAAGATCCCAGCATTCCAGATGAGATGTGGAGATCGTGCCCGGACTGCAAAAAAGCTTTTTTGGCAAGTGCGATAACGAAGAATCACAATATATGTCCGGATTGCGGGTTCCATTTCCGCATGACATCACGAGAGCGGCTGAGCTTCCTGCTGGACGACGGCAGTTTTATCGAATCCGACCCGCTGATGACCTCGACGAACCGTATCCATTTCCCTGACTATGATAACAAGCTCGAAACCGCAAAGCGGATGACAGGGGAGAATGAGGCCGTGATCTGTGGTACCGGCAGGATTCATGGCGTCTTGCTTGTGATTGCTGTCATGGAATCCGGATTTATCATGGGCAGCATGGGCTGCGTCGTCGGGGAGAAGATTACAAGGGCATTTGAATATGCGACAGAAAAAGAGCTTCCGATTGTGATTTTTTGTGTTTCGGGCGGCGCCAGAATGCAGGAGGGTATCCTGTCTCTGATGCAAATGGCGAAAACAAGCGGGGCTGTCAAGCTTCACAGCGACGCAGGCCTTTTATACATTTCAGTTCTTACCAACCCTACAACAGGCGGTGTTACCGCAAGCTTTGCCATGGAAGGAGATGTCATTCTTGCAGAACCCAGGGCTTTGATTGGATTCGCCGGTCCGCGGGTCATTGAGCAGACCATCAAGCAAACCCTTCCGGACGGATTCCAGTCGGCGGAATTCCTCCTGGAAAAGGGATTTTTGGATGCTATTGTACACAGAAATGAAATGAGAAGCTTTTTAGCGAATCTTTTAAAACTGCATGGCAAAGGAGAATGAATTTGAGTAAAATCAAACAAACTGTGAAAACAACAGAAAAAACCGCATACGATAAAGTAAAGCTGGCCAGGGCAAAAGAGCGTCCCACCAGCACTTCTTACATTCAATGTCTTTTTGACGGATTTATTCCCCTCGCAGGAGACCGGAGATTCGGCGAAGACCGTGCGGTGACTGCCGGGATCGCCTGGTTCGAGGGCATTCCATGCACTGTGATTGGATTGGAAAAAGGGGTGGATACAAAAGATAAAATTCTGCGTAATTTCGGATCGGCTCATCCGGAAGGATACCGTAAGGCGCTTCGGCTCATGAAGCAGGCGGAGAAATTCCATCGGCCGGTCATCTGCTTTGTGGACACATCCGGCGCATTTTGCGGGATTGGCGCGGAGGAACGCGGACAAGGACAAGCGATTGCCGAAAATTTAATGGAGATGATGACACTGAAAACACCGATTCTTTCCATTCTGATCGGAGAAGGCGGCAGTGGCGGCGCATTGGCGCTTGCCGTCGCTGATCAGGTATGGATGATGGAGAATTCGGTATATTCCGTAATTTCACCGGAAGGATGCGCCAGCATCCTGTGGAAGGATTCCGGCAAAAACGCCCAGGCGGCGGAATGCCTTAAACTTACTGCAGAAGATCTTCTCGAGCTTGGCGTAATCGAAAAAATCATTCCTTTTGGATCGGATGCGATAAAAATCAGCAGTGACGGCATACAGGAAAATCAACCGGATATTTATAGGGACGATGAAATAGAGAGTCTGGGAACGGTCCGTCCCATTCTGGCACAGGACCGTTCAGCGTTGTTTTCTCCTTTAAGAATGGAAATCAGGCAATTCCTTGATAGACAAAGACCGATTCCCACAGACCAGCTGGTCCGGGAACGCTATCAGCGATTCAGGAAAATAGGCACTTGATTTTCACCGGGGCTTATAGCTCAATAAGTGACACAATGACGATCGGCCTTCTTCTCGTCCGGTCAAAAAGAAAATCACGCAGCTGGTCGCGCAGCGCGTTGGATTTGATCATCGGAATAAGCGGCTTGTTAGAGGCGGAGCATTTCTTGATAAACACATGGATTTTATTCTGGCTTTCATCAATGATCCGTTCCGCTTCTGATTCATAAATAAACCCGCGTGCCTGGA
>CAZJXH010000216.1:0-6512 GCA_964549475.1 uncultured Oscillospiraceae bacterium | reverse complement strand
ATGATATGGTGCAGAAGTCCCTCTTGCAAACGGTCTTACCAATTATACCCTGGCAGAGATCTTTAATAACCTATATGCCTATGAATTTACCATTACGGTCTCGGACAGGCTGTCTTCCATTGCGATTGTGAAAACAATTTCTTCCGGGACGCCCATCATGGACATCGGGGAGAATGACATCAAAATCAATGGCGCTTTTGGGATAAAAGCAAATCCACTTGCGACCGCCGCAACCAATTACTATGTGGATACCGGCGATGGGATATTGAAACAGAAAACTTTAGCCGCTGCAAAGGCGGAACTATACACGGCTCCATCAGCAGCAGAGATGCTTACTGCCATTAAAACTGTTGATGGCACTGGCAGCGGATTGGACGCGGATACGGTTGACGGCACTCACCTATCGAGCCTTTTAACAAACGGTGCATGGACTGCTTCCGGGAATCATGAGTTTTACAGCAGCAGTAATGTTTATTCCAATGCGCCTGTTGAAATAAGAGAGGTGGGGTTGGTTACCACAAGCCAATCATCTGAAAGCTATGCTCCTTCCCTTGCATTTCACTGGGGAGGAAGAACCGAAGGAAGTTTATACATGACGGCCTCAGGCGTCTTGAAGTGGGGAGATCCTACCACAGGCAAGGATGTTTGGCATAGTGGTCTGGTTAATTTTGCTGCTGGGCAAGGCACCTATAACTCGAGTACTTGGGTTGCTGTATCCTTTGGCAAAACATTTCCAGGGATACCAAGGGTTCAAATGACCCCCAACAGCACAGTTGCAGGAGTATTGGCACCAAAAGTTAAAAACGTTTCTACAACAGGATTTGAAACGATTATGGGTGGTTCAGTCGGAACAGTAGTTTGCGACTGGATGGCAATCTGGATTTAATATCAAGGAGGAATGGGTAAATGGCGTTAAAAAAACAATTAGTGCTGGAAAAAGGGATCGTTGCGAGCTACTTTCGGATAGCAAATATCACGCAGAATTTTATAAACACAGAGCCGCTTTTGGATGTATATATTTATGGATACACTGATAAAACGTACCGGGATAATGAAAAGGCTATTAACGATAATAGCTATCAGGAAATTGTGTTCAGTAAGTTTTACCAGTTGCCGCTGGACGATAAGAAGGGGTATTCGAGGGAGGACATTTATAAAAGGATTATAAAAGAGCTGCCGGAGTTTAAAGGTGCTACAAAGATATAAGGTAGCATAAAGACACAAAAATGTTTGGGGAGACCCCGGCATATATAAGAAAACAGCACCTTTGATCAATCGTCATGGATGCTTTTTTTATAAAAACAATAAGGAGGATAGTTTGAGATGAAATTGGAATGGAATTGGTTGCAGATTGTTTTTACTGCAATCGGCGGAGGACTGGGATGGTTTTTAGGGGGATTGGATGGGTTTATGTATGCACTTATCGCTTTTGTAGTGATCGATTACATAACAGGCGTAATGTGCGCGGTGCTGGAGAAGAAACTATCCAGCGAGGTCGGAGCAAGGGGGATCTTTAAGAAAGTGCTCATATTCGCGCTTGTTGGCGTAGGGCATATTGTAGATTCCAGGCTGATCGGCACAGGGGATGCAATCAGAACGGCTGTGGTTTTCTTTTACCTGTCAAATGAAGGAATCAGTATTTTGGAAAATGCAGGAAAGATCGGGCTCCCTATCCCGGAGAAATTAAAGTCGGTCTTGAAACAAATAAATCAGGAGGAAACAAAGGATGAGTAAGCATGTATATCTTAGCCCCTCAATGCAAGAGGGAAACATCGGTGTCGGCGAGTACGGCACAGAGGAAAAACGCATGAACCAGAGCTGCGATGTAGTAGAGGCTGTTTTAAAGGAACACGGTGTCATCGTATAAAGGAACAAGCCTTCGATGACCCTGAAGGAGATCGTTGCTGACAGCAATAATAGGAAACCGGACATACACTTTGCGATTCACTCGAATGCTGGCGGCCAGTCAGCAGCAGGTAAGGCGCGCGGCAGCGAGGTCTATTGCTACCGGTTCGGTGGCGAGGGCGATAAACTGGCAAAGGCCATTTATGCCCGGCTTGCACCAATCACACCAAGCAGCGACAGGGGCGTGAAGGAATCGCACAGCCATTTCGGACCCGGGAAACCCCTCTATGAGACTGCCTATACAACTGCGCCTGCGGCACTTGTGGAGATCGCATTCCATGATAATGCCGAGGATGCCAAGTGGATCATATCTAATATCCGAATGATCGGGATTGAACTGGCCAGGGGAATACTGGACTATTTCGGTATTGTCTATGTCCCACCGAAACAAAAGTACTATCGTGTACAGGTCGGCGCTTTCACGGTCGAAGCCAGCGCGAAAGAACTGCTCAAGAAACTGAAAGCGGCAGGCTTCACCGATGCTTTTATCAAATTCGGCGAATAATTAACATTTTAAGTGCCTATCGAGAGCTTCGTCTTTCGGTAGGCACTATTTTTTTGCTGTTTTTCGTTCAAACGGTTTGTTCACCTCCATTGGGTAATGAGGACGGAAGTTCTCAGTCAGGAGGACAATCGATGACAAATGAACAAAAAGATAAGATTACTACCATGCGGCATCAGAATTACGGATATATGAAAATAGCTCAATTATTGGAGCTTTCAGATAATACCGTTCGCTCATACTGCCGCCGAAATGGATTGGACACAGGAACGATGTCCAATACCAATGCCTGTAAAGAGTGCGGGAAATCAATAAAAATCACCGGTGCTCGTAAGCCAAAGAAGTTCTGCTCTGATGAATGCAGAACTCGGTGGTGGAACAGTCATATTGACAGCGTCGATAAGAAAGCCATGTATCATTTCACCTGTATCAATTGCAGAAAACCGTTCTCTGCTTATGGAAACAAGTCTCGGAAATATTGCAGTCACAATTGTTATATTGCGGATCGCTTCAGAGAGGAGCGTTCTCACCATGACTGATGCCTACCGAGCCAAATTGGAGAGCTACCTTACGGCCATGCTTCAAGCCAAAAGGATGCTGTTAATGGGGATACTAACCCCGGAGGATTTCACCGTAATTGATACAATTATGGCCGACAAATACGGGGTTTCTTCGTGTAGTATATATCGCGGTATTGACTTGATATACAGTAGTGTCAGAGGTACTATGTCACACTACGAGGAGGTGACTAAATGCCCGGAAATATCAGAATAGTTGCACAACCACCAAAGCTTGAACAAAAAAAGAGGGTTGCGGCATATGTCCGTATTTCCAATGGCAAAGATGCCATGCTTCATTCTCTATCAGCACAAGTCAGTTATTATAACAACTTAATACAAAATTGCTGTGACTGGCTTTTCGTCGGCGTATATTCTGATGAAGGAATCACCGGCACGAAGGATGATCGAGAAAATTTTCAGCGCTTGATTGCCGACTGCCGTGCAGGAATAATCGATATGGTTCTTACCAAGTCCATCTCTCGCTTTGCCCGAAATACGGTCACAATCTTACAGACAATTCGTTAGTTCAAAGCTACAGGGGATGACGTTTATTTTGAAGAGCAGAACATTCCCACAAAGAGCGGCAAGGGTGATTTGACCATGAGCATTCTTGCGTCTTATGCACAGGAGGAAAGCCGGTCGGCTAGCGAAAATCAAAAATGGCGAGTAAAACACAGCTTTGAAAAGGGCGAGTTGCTAAACTGGCGCTTTATGTTTGGGTTTAACATTACAAAGAACAAGATTGAAATTGACGCAGAGCAAGCAGCGATCGTCCGAGAGATTTTTCAAAGGGTTATCAACAAAGAAACGTTAGGTACTATATCACGCGATTTGAATAAACGGGAAATAAGAGGTCCGCTTGGTGGCAAGTGGCGACCACAGCGCATCTTGGATATCATAACAAATGAAAAATACCTTGGGAATGCACTTCTACAAAAGCATTTCCGAAATAACCACATTGAAAAGAAAAAGACTGTCAATCGTGGTGAACTTCCAAAGTACTACGCTGAGGATACACATAAAGGAATTCTTGATAAACAAACATTCACGCAAGCAAACGAAGTACTGAACCGGCTTCACGAACTGAAATTGAATAGAACTATGCCTACTCTTTCCGTTTTCACAGGCAAGATACGCTGTCCAATTTGCGGCAAGAACTATAAACGGATCGCCTATCATGGGTGCTTCGGATGGAACTGCTCCACATATCAGACCCAAGGGAAATCAGCTTGTTTCGGAAAACGCATACCAGAAGATACTATAAAAATGGTTGCGGCTGATGTGCTAGGATTGACTGAGTTCAGCGAGGATGTTTTTACCGCCGAAATTTTATACATTGATGTACCAGAACCAAACCAGATGCTATTCGTTTTCAGAAACGGAAATAAAACTACGCGAATTTGGGAGGATCGCTCCAGAGCAACAAGCTGGACACCCGAAATGCGTGAAAGAGCCAGACAAAAAACAATTAGTCAGAGAGGGAAAAACAAATGCCAAAAGTAACGACGATACCCGCAACAATCAACCCGCTTACACGTTTACCATCGGTAGCAACCAGCAAGCGCCGTGTGGCAGGGTATGCTCGCGTCTCCACAGATAGTGACGAACAGTATACCAGCTACGAAGCACAAGTCGATTACTACACTAAGTTCATTCAGTCAAAACCGGAATGGGAATTTGTGAAAGTCTACACAGACGAAGGCATCTCTGGCACAAACACAAAGAAGCGTGAGGGTTTTAAGGAGATGGTTACTGATGCGCTCGCTGGAAGGGTTGACCTGATTATCACAAAATCGGTTAGCCGTTTTGCCCGCAATACTGTTGACAGTCTGGTGACCATCCGTAAGCTGAAAGAAAACGGCGTCGAGTGTTATTTTGAGAAAGAGGGTATTTACACCTTTGATGGCAAAGGCGAACTGCTTATCACCATCATGTCCTCATTGGCGCAGGAAGAAAGTCGATCGATATCCGAAAATGTCACATGGGGCCAAAGAAAACGCTTTGCAGATGGAAAGGTCAACATGCCATATAAGCGGTTCCTCGGATATGAAAAAGGAACTGATGGTAGACCCGCGATCGTCGAGAAAGAGGCTGCAGTTGTCAGACTGATTTACCGGCTTTTCCTCGAAGGGAAAACATCGGTATCCATCTGTAAAAGCCTTGAAGGGCTGAATTTAACGTCACCAGGTGGTAGTAGAAAATGGACTAAAACTACTGTTGACAGCATTCTTGCAAATGAGAAATACAAAGGCGATGCGCTTTTACAGAAGAAATTCACCGTCGATTTTCTAGAAAAGAAAATGAAAGCAAATGAAGGAGAAGTACCGCAGTATTATGTTGAAGGAAGCCATCCTGCAATCATCGTGCCTGATGAGTGGGATCATGTACAAGCGGAATTTGCACGTCGATTACAACTCGGCAAGGCGTACAGCAGTAAGAGTATATTATCCGCAAAGCTGGTCTGCGCGGATTGTGGTGGTTTTTACGGACAAAAAGTATGGCATTCAACTGACCCGTACCGCAGAGTAATTTGGCAATGCAACAGCAAATTCAATACTAAAAAACACTGTGGTACACCATCTCTTGATACAGATACCATTCAGGTAATGTTCATTAATGCCTACAATCAACTGATGCGGAACCAGAAACAGATTATTGCGGATTGTGAGCTCATGCGCAGAAGCCTAATAGACTGTGAATCAATCAATATCGAAATTGCTCGGTATCTCGAAGAAACCAAAGTAGTTGCCGAACTTGTCAAGTTAGCAGTCAATGAAAATGCTTCATCCGCACAATCTCAGGAAGCATACCTAAAAAAATATGAAAGTCTGAAAAATCGCTATCAGTCTGCAGTTGATGAATTAGAACGACTGGAAGCTGAACGAACTAGGCGCCAGCAGCAAGATAAATCAATGTCGCTTTTTATTCGAACGCTGAAAAAGAATCCGCAGATTCTCGATAAATGGGATGACACTATATGGACGGTCTTGGTCGAGAAAAGCGTCGTTCACAGTAATAGAAGAATTACTTTCGTGTTTTATAACGGGATGGAGATAACAATATAAAACCAGATAAAGAGCAAAGCCTCGCTGATGGTAACGGGATTTTCTTTTTCGTTAACGTTTAGTACCAAACTTATTAATATAAAAATATATCTTAAGATTTATCATTTCGATTATTTAAACTTTCCATCGTCTTTGGCTGACCAAAGGTTGTCATGCTCAAGCTGTTCAGTAATACATCTTTCGAGATAGGGATAAATCTCTGCATAGATGTTCTCAATATCAATGGGCTTCTTATGTTCTGTTTCAACAATATACCGATCAGAACTAACTGGATAGCATTTGTCTGTGTTGAATATAGCGATGTTATGTCCATTTTCAAGGTATGAACTTGCATATCGAATCCCATCAAACCCGTTTCGTTTGAGTAATGTTCCAATATGTTGCGAAAACAAATAGTCTTTCTCGTCTATCACTGGTTGTGAAAAGACCCGAGTTATCATAAGACGATAAAATTGTTCATTGATCTGGGGAGTCGTGTTG
>CAZJXH010000215.1:0-6546 GCA_964549475.1 uncultured Oscillospiraceae bacterium | reverse complement strand
TTCCCGTCTTCCAAAGTGATCGGTTCGTTCAAGTCTTTGTAGGTGAAATTCTTATTGGTTCCTCCTGTGACAGTAACCACCGAACCGGGGACATCGATTCCTGTCGCGGCATCCACGATTTTAAGCTTATGCGCCTGTGTATTTCCGCTTACAAACATCCGTCCGATGGATGCAATGACCAGCGGCTTGGAGCTTACGGTGATTCTCATGCCGACCCAGCTGTTGAAATCATTCCGCAAAACGCCGAAATTGCTGGTTGTGATCAGCTTTTTGAGCGATTTCGGAGCAATAGCCTGTTTTTTCTCATATTTAAGGCTGACAAGCCCGAAACTATACCCGGGGAAATTCCCTTCGGTATATTTGTTATCCGCATAATACACCCAGCCGCCGCATCCAGCCGCCGCCGAGGTGATGACAGAGGAATCCCCGTCACACCATGAATCCCCGTTCATATACTCAAGGCTCATGATATAATATGTTTTCCCGGCTCCCAGCGTGACTGGCTGCTGAAGTCTCGCATAGGTAAACTGCTTATCGGTTCCTCCTGAGATTTTTATGCTGGCGCCTGGTATGTCCAGACCTGTTGCAGCATCAACAATTTTAATGTCATGTGTCTGCGTGTTGCCATTCAGGAATAATCGTCCAAGAGAAGTGACTTTCACATCCTCTTTTCCGACGGTGGTTTTCATGCCGACCCAGCTGCTGAAATTGTTTCGCAGACTTCCGATATTCACTTCTTTAATAAGCTCCGATTCGTCGATAGCCGGAGTCGGAGTCGGATCCTGGCTTTCTGATCCGCTTTTGCTGTCCGACTGGGGGGGTGCGACAAACCCATATTTCAGACTGACCGGCACATAAGAATACCCTGCGTCGATTGATTCCGAATATACTCCGTCGATACAGAATACGCGGCCATTGCAAGCTGCTGCCGAAGTCGTTGTTATAGTAGTGTCTCCTTCTCCGAACCGATCGCCCAGATAATATTCCAGGCTAACAATGTAATATGATTGATTCGCCTTTAGTATTACAGGTTTTGAAAGGGGGGAATAGGTGAATGCGCCGCTTGTTCCCCCTTGAACAAAGGCAACGGCTCCCGGCACATCCGCTTTGGTCTGAGCATCAGCGATCTTGACAAGATGAGCCTGTGTATTGCCTGCGACAAATATTCGTCCCAGTTCCGTAACGGCAATATCCTTATCGGCTATTGTTATTTTCGTGCCAATCCAGTTGCCGAAATCATTTCTTAAATTAGAGAGAATAGCACCGGTGACAAGGGCGGCCTTATCCACGACATCGACCTTTTCCACCTCATATTTGAAATTCAGCAGAACGAAGGTGCTTCCCGGATAATTCCCATCGTTATAGGTGCCATCGATGCAAAAAACAAATCCGGAACAGGAAGCATCCGTCGCGGTGGTGACCTGGGTTGTTCCCTCCGCGAAATTGTCTCCGCCGATATTTTCTTTGCTGACAAGATAATATGAATGATTGGAAGCCAATGTAACCGGTGCAGCCAGATCAGCATAAGTGAATGCCCCTTCGCTGCCTCCCTGGATCGTTGTGCTGGCCCCTTCCACGTCTGCCTTTGTCTCGGCATCAACCAGTTTCAGTAGATGGGACTGCGTATTGCCTGCGAAAAACATTCTCCCGAGAGATGTTATTTTGATCGCTTTGCTGCCCACTGTGATTTTCATGCCGATAAAGTTGTCGAAATCATTTCTGAGAGGACTGGTGATGCTATAGGAATTGATAAAAGGCACGGATTCCTTTTCGGTCTCTGCACTGATAACGCTGGCAATTCCAAGGCTTGTCAGGATAATTGCCATGGAGCATAAAATAGAAAGCATTTTGTAAGATTTCATTTTGCATTCCCTCCCCGTTTAATATTTTTGTTCATTGAATTGTATTTACCGTATAAGCCACACAGAATAATCAATCTTTTGCTTTCCCTCAGCAGCTGTTTACAACCAGCATTTTCTTCCTCCCTTAATCCATCCATTCCCAATAGGTTCTCAATCCGATGCAATGGTCCACATAATCAGGATGTCCTTTGGTATGTTCGGGAGGATTGAATGCCTTTTCATATCCATTTTTCGCAAGCATCTTCCCGCTGCGGTCCCGCAATGTGAGAACAACCTTATATTCCTTGTCGAAGTCGGGTGCGAAATCAAGCTTTTCTACTTCGATGATCTCGTTCGATTCAATGTTTATCGTCCTGCTGCCTTTCAGAATAAGCATTTCGTCTGAAACAATCTGCCATGTTGCTTCCGCATCCTCCATTCTGCGAAGCAGATCATTTACCACCCACACCGCTGTCGGTTCATGCTTTTTCGTCTCCATGAATATTCCAACCGGCTGATTGCTTTCTGCAAAAGCACGATGAGCGTATTTCGGCAGGCCGCTATGATCGTATACACCGAAGAAGCTGGTCGGCGCGATATCGGTGAATAAAAACTGGTAATGTCCGGAACAAGGCGCGAATTTCTGCATCCGGTAATGCTCGATGAAATATTTGATATATCGATACTGATAATATTGGATTTCGTCAATCCCATCAACAACTTTCGATAAAATTTCACATATTTCCGGTTCTTTTCGCAAAGTATAGAAGCAGGGCGGCGCATCCATGCCGAATTCCGTATTGAATTTCTCTTTTGTTCCATAAATATCAGAATAATGAGTATGCGATCCGTCCAAAGAGCCCATATAATTATGGCTGTCTCCGCTTTGCAGATCGTTCCGATCCCATGAGCTCAAAATAAACGGACGGCCCTGATCCAATCGTTCAATCGATTGGATCATCTGCGGACCAGGCGATACATGAAGGTAATTCTCTCCTCTCGGTTCATTCAGAAGGACCCAGCAAAAGATCGACGGGTGGTTCCGAAGTCTTATCAGCATTTCCTCAACCATTTTTACCGCACGTTTTCCCCATTCCTCCGAAGCAGGGTGCACCCAGTTGAAATCCGAATCCTGGATAAGCAGGATTCCCTTTTCGTCACACATCTCATAGAATTCGTCCTTTTCGGCATGAACATGGATTCGAAGGGAATTCATGCCTGCCGCAAGAGCATTTTCGATATCATACCGATACCGGTTTTCATTCAGATTCGAAAGATAGGCGTCCGGAAAATAGGTTGTGCCGCGCAGATAGATTCTTTCCCCATTCAGATAAAAAGTGACTTCGTCCGCTGTCCTTACAAGCTTGATATCCCGGATCCCGAAATGACGCATATCTGAAAAGAGGAGCTTGCCATCTTTTCGGATTTGAATCGTGACTGTATATCGGTTCGCCTCTCCCCGCTCCCATACGGTCCATAAAAATGGATTTTCGATGGAAAGCGACTGGGTGACTGGATGGATCCCATCGTCAAGAGACAGGCTTTTTTCACAGGCAGAAACGATCGTATAATCGTCGTAACGGGTTATTTTGATGGAACAATCCACGGATTTGGTTCCGGAAGAATTGACCAGCAGGTATGTCAGCGATACGTCCGCTTTTTGATACGTCTTATCGAGCGCTGTCCGGATCAGCGGGGTTTCCGCCAAGCGCACTCCGTCATAGGTTGTAAGCAGCACCTTGTTCCAGATTCCGATGGGATTCACATCTCTTGGAATAAAAGTATCACTATGTTCATAGGTCCCTTTCATCTGATCGCGGATAACCGTACAGAAACGAATGTATTCCAAATTCGGAAGGGTCTCGTTCTCCCAGGGGGCGCGCACTTTGATGACAAGCAGATTTTTTCCGCCTTTTTTCAGAATGTCTCCGACTTCGAATTCAAAAGGCGTATTATACCCCTCATGCGATCCCAGATAGGTTTCATTCAGCCAAACGTCCGCAAAATAATCGACTCCTTGAAAAGTGAGAACGGCATAAGGGAAATCTTCTTCTACTGTAAATTCGTTTTTATACCACCAGGGGGCGATATTGAATTGCCGCAATCCGAATCCATAATAAGGATTGCTTGAGAAAGTCAGCTGCAGATGTTCCAGACGTCTGACAGGCTTCCATGGAGGCATTGGCTGAATACTCGGGTCGCCTCCGAATCGAGTCGGGTTGAAGTCCGTTTTGAATATTCCGAACTTCTCCCCGTATTCGTGAACATCCTGCAGAACGCTCCACCCTTTTTCTATGTTTTTGATCATTGCTTTCCTCCTCGTTATTTTTATTCTTTTACAGAGCCCAGTACAAGTCCGGTTTTGATATATTTCTGGAGCCATGGATAAGCCAGCAGGATCGGTATGATGGAGAATACGGTCTGAGCGGCGATGATTCCCTGCCTTGAAATGCTGAATGCCGCATTCGCCTGGTCAAGATTGATGAACTCGGTGATATTCTGCATGGATACATATAAATAGGTTTGCAGCGGATATTTGCTGGCGCTCTTCATATAGATCATACCGCCAAACCACTCGTTCCAGTGTCCGATCAGGCTCATCAGACTCAATGTCGCAATCGAGGGAAGCGACAGGGGGATATAAATATTCGATAAAATACGATAATGAGATGCTCCGTCAATCATCGCCGACTCATAAACCGCTTTCGGCAGCTGACGGAAAAAGTTCAGCAGAATAATAACCGCACCGACGGGAACCGGCCCTAGAACCAGTGCCCATATCGTATCCATCAGATTCAGGTTCATCACCAGGATGTAATAAGGAATAATGCCGCCGCTGAAAACCATAGAAAAGAAAAAGAAAGCAACATATATTTTTCTTCCATGGAATTCTTTCGATGTGAACGAAAGCGAATACGCCACTGTAATGGTAAGAAACATTCCGATTATGGTTCCTAAAATCATTCTTTCGATGGTTACTCCGAAAGAACCGAAAAGATAGGAATTTTGCAATATTTTTATGTATGAATTAATATTGAGTCCTATGGGCCACAATTCCACCTGGTTTGCCGTGGTAGAAGCCTGATTACTCAAGGATACAGCCAGAATGTGAATAAACGGTACGATACACAGAACCGATAGAATTCCAAGGAGCAATGTATTGAACAGCGTGAATATCCGATAGGATCGCGAAGACTTTGTCAAACGATTTCACCTCCGTTAAAATATTTTATAGTCGGCAAATTTATCTGCAAGGAAATAGGAAATGCCGATTAACAAAACGCCGATGATCGATTTAAACAGTCCGACAGCGGTTCCAAAGCTGTACTGCGCACCCTGAAGCCCTACCCGGTACACATACGTATCCAATATATCCGCCACATCCAGCACGGTTCCGTTATACAGGTTGAAAATCTGATCAAATCCGGCATTCAGAATATTCCCGACATTCAATACAATCAAAAGGATAATAAACGGACGGATGCATTTCAAGGTGATATGCCAGGTCTGCTGCCATCTGTTTGCGCCGTCTATGGTCGCCGCCTCATATAAAGTCTCATCCACGCCTGAAATCGCAGCAGTAAATAAAATCGCAGAGAAACCCGCCTCCTGCCAAAGATTGCTTAAGATCAGAACCACCATGAACCAGGTGGAATCTCCAAGGAATAAAATCGTTTTAAATCCCAATTGCGTCAGGATCAGATTTACCATCCCGTTGTCTGCCAGAATCGTACGGATAAGTCCGCCCAGGATGATCCATGATAAAAAGTGAGGAAAGATCAACAGGGATTGAAAGAGTCTGTTCAGCCGCCTGTTCCGGATTTCATTCAAAAGAAGGGCGATAATCAAAGAAAACAGCAGCAAGGTAAAAATTTTCAGAACAGATATTACAACCGTATTTCTTAAAATATCATAGAAATCGTTCATTTTAAAAAGTTTTTCAAAATACTGCAGCCCTACCCATTTTGAACCGATAATCCCCTTCTTGGGCGAAAAATTCTTAAAAGCAATCATGATTCCATACATCGGAATATAGCTGAATATCAATGTCGCGATCACTCCGGGCAGAATGATGATATGCAGAGGAAACGAAGATTTTTTTATATTACCGATAAGCTTATTGAACATGATTCACACGGCAATTGCCTGGCAACTGCTCCTTTCCGGTTTTTTTCATCTGTTTTTCTACTTGTTCTGCTTGCTATACCAGGAATTCACTTCTTTCGTCAAATCCTCCCCGCCCATGCTGTTCCATTCATCCACGAATTTGTCGAAGTCGCCGATCGGAGCACCCATGATGATATTCAGAAATTCTTCTACCATGGTTTTATCAAGCAGCGCTTTCGTAAAAGCGGAATCCTCTGAAAGCACCCCTTGGAAATAGTTGTTTTGGAATTGTTTATAGTCATTTTCATATACATTTTCAGCATAAAGATAAACATGCTTCAAAGCCCATCCTTCGCCCGAGATATAATTGGACGCGGTCTCGTCTTTCATGAAGCTGAAAGAGAATTGTGCCAGTTTTGACTGCGATGTGATTCCTTCCAGAGGGTTTTCTGTCTTGAAAGCCGCTCGGATTCCTTTCCCGATCTTGATATTGTTATCCACTGCGTCAAAGAAGGTAGGAAGCGCATATTCGCCGCACAGATAGACATCCTTGTGTGTTGTAGTCATTTTTTCGGTGAACCAGTCGCGGTATTGGCCA
>CAZJXH010000214.1:0-6608 GCA_964549475.1 uncultured Oscillospiraceae bacterium | reverse complement strand
TTACTTATGTTTATTCACGTACTCGGTCACTATATTACAGGACGGGTTCTCGGGTTTAAAATTATTGAATTTTCGTTGTTCATGGGGCCTGTCCTTTTATCAAAAACGAGTAAGAAAACGGGGATCAAATACAGCCTGAAGCTGCTGCCGATCGGAGCATCCGTCCGTTTTCACGGAGAAGACGGCATGGGAGAGGAATCCAGCGAGGATCCGGATTCTTTCAACAAGAAAGAGAAGTGGAAAAGAGCGATTGTGATCGGGACCGGACCCATTATCAATATCGCAGCCGGCATCCTTGCCCTGGTCATCCTGTTTGGATCCATTGGATTTGTCTCCACAACGGTTGGGAAGACTTCGACGGATTCCCAGGCGGCGATCGCTGGAATTCAAAAGGATGACCGTATTGTGTCCATCAACCAGGAGAAAATACTGACATCAATCGATTATTCTTTCGAGATGAGCTTTCTTGCCGAAGACAAGCCGATGACCATACGGGTCGCCCGTCCTGGCATTGAGAAAGAAATGGAATTCCTGCTGACTCCGGTGAAGAAGTCTACCTATCGATTGGGAATCTCAACCCAGATTGATCCGACAACGAAGCAATGGAAAATCGTAACAGTCGAAGGCACTTCGAACGGCGGAAGCCCGGTCCTTCAGGCTGGGGACGTCCTGCTTGCAATCAACGGCGTCAAAACAGAGAACCAGGCGCTGGCCAGTGCGCAGGTCTCCGGGAGCGGCGGAAAGAATGTGACCATTCTGCTTTTACGGGACAGCAAAGAAATCACTGTCGAATCTAAAACGACGCTTGCGGAATATTACACCGACCGCGGGATTGTTTTTTCCGCCAAAACCGGATTTGGCGCGGCAATCGGAGAGTCGATGCGTTATTCCGTCTCGATCATCCGACTGACTTTCAGAGGATTAGCGAAAATATTCACGGGGGAAATAGCGGCGAAAGACGGATTGTCCGGACCGGTTGGGGTTGTTGACATGGTTGGCAGCGTGGTGAATCAGACCGCGCCGCTCAAAGACAAACTGGCGGATCTGTTATGGATGTTTGCCTTGATTTCTCTGAATCTGGGTGTGTTCAATCTGCTTCCCATCCCTGCACTGGATGGAAGCCATTTGCTTCTGATTATTGTCGAGGCGATACGAAGAAAGAGACTGTCTCCAAATGTGGAAAGCAAAATTGTCATGGCAGGCTTTTTCATTATAATAGGGCTTGCCGTCATGGGCCTGATCTTTGATATCATGCGTATTACCGGCCGGTCATAGCATGAAACGGAGGGATGCGTTGATGGAAAGAAAAGAAACAAGGGTGATTCAGGTCGGATCGGTTCGGATCGGGGGACAGAATCCCGTTTCGATCCAGTCCATGAATAATACCGACACAAGAGATGCCGCCAGGACATTGGAACAGATCGCGCAGCTGGCGGAAGCCGGCTGTGACATCACAAGGGTCGCGGTTCCCGACATGGAGGCCGCACGGGCGCTGAAGGCGATTTGCCGTTCCTCTCCGATCCCTGTTGTCGCCGATATCCATTTTGACTATCGGCTTGCGTTGGAATCCATTATCAACGGAGCGGACAAGATTCGAATCAATCCGGGAAATATCGGCGGAATGGATCGCTTGAAACAGGTGGCGGATGAAGCGAAAATGGCGGGAATCCCCATTCGGGTCGGGGTGAATTCCGGATCGATCCACAAAGAATTTCTCGAAAAATGGGGTGGCGTGAATGAAAACTCCATGGTTCAAAGCGCCATGCAATCCATCCGACAGCTGGAAGAATGCGGATTTGACCAGATTGTGGTTTCCATCAAGGCATCGGATCCGCTGCTGACGATCCGGACCTACCGGCTGCTGTCCACGCTGATCTCCTATCCGCTGCACATCGGGGTCACCGAGGCCGGAACACCAAAAGAAGGCATCGTCCGCTCTGCGGTCGGCATCGGAACGTTGCTTGCAGAAGGAATCGGCGATACGATACGGGTATCCTTGACAGGCGATCCGGTTCGAGAAGTCGAGTGCGCCATTGACATTCTCAAGTCCTTGCATCTGAGGACCGGCGGGATCGAAATCATCTCCTGTCCGACGTGCGGAAGGACCTGCGTCGATCTGATCCATCTGGCAGAGCAGGCCCAGGAGCGGTTTAAGCATATCCGGGAGCCCATCCGGATTGCGATCATGGGTTGTGCGGTCAACGGGCCTGGTGAGGCAAGAGAAGCGGATCTGGGCATAGCAGGCGGGATCGGGGAATATCTTCTCTTCTCAAAAGGGGAGATTCTCCGAAAAATACCGGAAGATCGTGCTTTAGAGGAGCTATCCATTGAAGTGGAGCGATTCCTGAGCGAAAGGAAAAAGCAGGAGGAAAAAGGGCGATGAAATTCAGCGCATCAAGTCAGGATTATCTCGAAGCGATTTTGGAACTTTCCAATGAACGGGGGCAGATCCGTTCGATCGATTTATCCGGAAAATTATCGGTGACACGGGCCAGTGTCAACCGGGCGGTCGGCGTTTTACGGAAACTGGGCTATATAACACAGGAGAAATATTCCGAAATCCTTCTGACCCCCGAAGGGAGACGGGCCGCCTCTTCGGTGATCATCCGTCACAAAACGCTCAAGACATTCCTCATCGAGGTGCTTGGCGTGAGCGAGCAGACTGCCGAGATCGACGCCTGTAAAATGGAACACAGCATCAGTCTTGAAACACTGGGAAAACTCCGCAGCTTCATGAACAATCGAGCGGAAGAACAAACTCCGGACAGCAGGAATAAGTAAACAACCATACACCCGCAAGAACGGGATTAAAATAACGGAATTTAAAAATAGAATAACAAGGACATGGTAAAAAATGAACAACACGCTGGCAGGCTTATATAATAAAATTTCAAAGACAATCGGCAAACCCCCTTCAACTCTTCGAGTGGAGGGGATTGTTTCAAATATACAGATATTGAATGACGGAATGGTTGAAATGACGGTTCTGGTGGAGGACTATCCTGAATGCGATGCGATCTGCCAGACCGAAGAACTTTTTGAAAAGACACTTGATGTCCCGGAAGTGCGTTTTTGCCTCTATGCGACAGATCCGGCTGCAATGGACATTCGGCAATACCTGCCATGGGCTTTCCGGCATATTGAGAAGAAGGACTTCTTTTTATGCGTTTTTTTGAAAACCGCTGTCATCGAAAAGGAGTCTGACGAAACGGTCACGATATCTTTGCAGGAAGGCTGTGAAGAGGTCATGGAAAAAGGCGCGGACCGGATGCTGGCAGAATTTTTCCAAAAAACACTGCGAAAATCGATTTCTTTCTCACAGAAAGCCTGTTCTTTCAACGGGGAGAATGTCGTACAGAATTCATTCAAAGAAGCAGCGGATATGGCGAATAAAAGCAGGGGAAGGATGGATCTGACTTCCCGGGGGAATAACACAGCCGATTCGAAAGGCAGTCCGAAAGCAACGGAAAAAAAGGACCAAAAAGACCAAAAGGAACAAAAAAGCAAAGACGCCCCGGACGGCCCCGCAAAACTGGGCGCAAATCCAAGAACACCGGCCATTCCGAATAAAACATACGACCAGCAAAAGAAAATGAAAGAGTATAAAAAAGTAAAGCAGCCGGCCGGTGTCATCTGGGGAAAAATCAATCCGGATTTGTCCCTTGTTCCAATGAACACTTTAAACAACGAGACCGGGCAGACCATGATCGAAGGGGCTGTTTTCGGAGTGGAATCCCGTCCGGTCAGCAACGGAACCAAGGTACTGATGAAATTCTGCCTGACCGACAAAACCAACTCGGTTCGATGCTTTGCTTTCATGCAGCCTGACGAAGCGCTGGATTTTGAGGAGCAGTATAAAAAGGCCTATTTGAGAATCTGCGCCGAGGTGGGATTTGACTCCCAATACGAGAAGGATCTGGTCGCCCGTGTGATTGGAATCCAGATTGCCACTCCGCCGAAAAAAAAGGCGGACGCATCCATCGAAAAAAGAGTGGAACTGCACTGTCATTCCAAGATGAGCAGCAAGGACTCCGTCTGTGAAGTATCGGATATCATCAATCTGGCGGTCCATTACGGCCATGAAGCGGTTGCCATCACGGACCACGGCGTTGTCCAGGCTTTTCCGGACGCCCGGGTGGCGCAGCTGGATGCCAGAAAAAAGGGGAAAGCGATCAAAATTATTTATGGCATCGAATGCTATCTGGTCGAAGACGGCCCCTGCCTTGCTTATCTATGCGATGAGCATTCTTTGGACAATGGATTTGTCGCGATCCATATTGAAACATCCGGGAAGGACCCTGCCACCGATCGGATTCAAAAAATTGAAGCGATATCTTTTGAACCGGATGAACAGGGACGCTATATTCCTGTACAGGAATTTTTACGCACTTTTCCGCCGGATGCCGATACCGCTTCCTCGCTTGACCTGCTCGCGGACTTCGAACGATTCCTTGACGGTCGGCCGGTTGTCGCGCACAAGGTGCTGCCGCAGCTCGCATTTCTGCGCTACGAGGGATTCCGAACCAATAAGGAGCAGGATCCCCGGGTTAAATTTTTCCAGCCGGCCATCGACACCTTCCAGACTGCCCGGGTTTTCTATCCGGATTTAGAGGACTGCAGTGAAGAAAAACTGCAGCGTTATCTGGATCTGGAACAAAATCCGACAGGCCGTTCTTTTTCAAAAGCATTCATCGCCGGAAGGTTTATGGATTTCATCCTGGCCGTAAAGCAGATCAAAACGGTGCCACAATTGAACGAAAAAGCAGGAAACGTCCTGTCCAGAGCGGTTTTGTCCGACGCAAAGAACCAATACCACTGTATTCTATTGGCTACAGATGCGGTCGGCCTTTACGGGCTTTACCGGCTGGTATCGGAATCCCATCTCCATTTCATCTACAAAGAACGGCCCCGGATCACCCGAAGCCTGCTTGAATTCTATCGGTCCGGGCTTGTATTCGGGAGTGCCTGCGAGGCGGGAGAACTGTTTATCAGCATCATGGAGCTATATGACCAATGCCATATGGACTATGAGAAAACCAGGGAAGCCCTTGCTTCCTCGAAAATACCGAAAATCGCAGAATTTTATGACTATCTCGAAATCCAGCCGGTCGGCAACAATCAATTCATGCTTCGCACCACGGAAAGAAAAGGTCAGGTTGTGCCGGCGAAATACCAATCGATGGAGGACCTGAGAAACCTGGACCGCTTGGTGGTCGATCTGGGGGAGCTTCTCGGAAAACCGGTTTGTGCCACCTGCGATGTGCATTTTTTGCAGCCTTCGGATTCTATTTACCGCGAAATCATGCAGTCCGACATGGGCTTTTCCGATGCGAACCTGCAAGCTCCGCTTTATTTCCGAACCACGGATGAAATGCTCAAGGAATTTGAATTCCTCGGAGAGGGCACGGCGAAAGAGGTGGTGATTCAAAATCCGAAGGCGATCGCAGCACGGATCACTCCGGATATGAAACCATTTCCGGAAGGGTCGTTTCCTCCGGTTATCGCCACTGCGGCACACGATATCGAAGAACTCACCTGGGCTACCGCGAAATCCTTATATGAAAAAGACGGCTTATTACCCGAAATCGTCAAGTCCCGCATCAAAAAGGAATTAAAATCCATTATCGGGAACGGATTTGCCATCATGTACTACATCGCGCACAAGCTGGTAAAAAAATCCAACGATGACGGATACATCGTAGGGTCCAGAGGATCGGTGGGCTCTTCTTTTGTAGCGACCCTATGCGGAATAACCGAAGTCAATCCGCTCGAGCCGCATTATTACTGCCCCGTGTGCCATTATTCGGAATTCAACAGCACAGGGGAATACGGCTCCGGGTACGACATGCCGAAAAAACAATGCCCGGAATGCGGAGAATGGCTGGTCCGCGAAGGACAGGACATCCCGTTCGAAACCTTCCTCGGATTTGAAGGAGAGAAACAGCCGGATATCGATCTGAATTTTTCGGGAGAATACCAGCCGGTTGCCCATAAATTCATCGAAGAAATGTTCGGCGCGAGCCATACCTTCCGCGCGGGAACCATCAGCGGCTACGCAGAAAAAAACGCCATCAGCATGGTGCTGAAGTATTGCTCGGCAAAAGACACCCCGGTGACGAAAGCGGAGTCCCTGCGTCTTGCAACAGGCCTCATCGGCGTGAAAAGGACAACCGGGCAGCACCCGGGCGGTATTGTTGTTGTTCCGAAAGAACGGGATATCTATGATTTCACACCGGTTCAATGTCCGGCGGACAAAACAGAGAACGGGATTATCACCACTCATTTCGACTTTAATTCTCTGCACGATACCATATTGAAACTGGATATCCTGGGTCACGATGATCCGACCATGCTCAAGGTGCTGGGGGATATGACCGGAGTGGATGTCCGCACCATCCCGGTTCCGGACGACGAAGTCATGAAACTGTTTTTATCCGGCGAACCCCTCAAATTCGAAAAGCCGGGGAATACGGACAGTGGCACACTTGGCCTTCCGGAACTCGGAACATTCATGGCCAGGGGAATGATCAAAGACACCACACCGACGCGGTTTTGTGACCCGGTCCAGCGTATGGGCCTCGGTCACGCCGCGCACCTGGCGGCGGAAC
>CAZJXH010000213.1:0-6658 GCA_964549475.1 uncultured Oscillospiraceae bacterium | reverse complement strand
CCAAACTTTTAGAGGCGGCTATGGTAGCCATTGCTTTGGCTTTTGGGGTTGGTCTGGTCTTCGGAATTCATAAATTTATGTTGGGGTCCTTATGATCGAAAACACGCTGTTACAAAAATTTCTTGTGTCCTTCGTGGGAGCTCTGTCTTTTGGCGTTTTATTTCGTGCCCCCAAACGCTATTTACATTTGACGATTTTGATTGGTTGTATCAGTGGAATTTCTTATGCCTTGCGCCCGAGCCATTTTCCCTTGGCGGTATGGGTCTTTTTGATTTCGTTTGGCATTTGCAGCCTGTCGCACCTGATCGCAAAGCTTGCCAATATCACCTATGTCAACATTGCAGCAACCATTACCTGCATGGACGAAACAATCCGTCAAAAGATTGAACCGGGAGGCGTTCCTTCCACGAATCGGTTTTCCATGCTGAAGGAATTTGCAAAGACGAATGCATCAACCGGCTTGCATTTTATGCCGATTATCCCATATCTTACGGATAACCGTGAAAATGTGGATGCTTTATATGCAAAAGCAAAGGAGAGCAGGGTGGATTATGTTTTACCCGGGACACTTTATTTAAGAGGAAAGACCCGCACGGTGTTCTTTGATTTCATCAAACAGGATTTTCCGCATCTATATGAACCATTGAAAATACTATATAAAACAGGAGGCGCCGGCAAAGATTATAAAGACAGATTATATCACATGGTGAATGAATTGAAATCAAAATATCAGCTTTCGAGCAGTTACGCACAACCGATGAAAATGAAACTGGATCAGTCTGGTGATGGAACATAGGTGAAACAAAAGAACCGTCCCTATATTGAGAGACCATTTCCTTTTGACCGATGCAAAACCTCCTCACATAGAATGAATCTGTTTTGAGTATTTTTTGAGATACACAAGCCTCATCAGCATACATTCGAAACGGCTGATATATTTTACATCGTCGAAAAGCGCCGCGACAATCAGGGCGTTGCAATTTTTTTCCACCACCATGCCCGCCGCCAGGGCATCTCCCTTGGTGGCGCCGCAGCAAAGAGCCCCTTTGTCCTTGATAAAAACGGCAGAGGCGCTTTTCAGCGCAGAAGAAACTTTTTTTGCATCCATATCCACCGTTTTCACACAGGTTCCTGCAATCTGGGCAAAATCATCAAGAAGCGGAAGGAGATTCAGACCGGCGCGGGACACCGCCGCAATGCCGGATGTGCCTGCATGGATGATATAGTTTATGTTTATATGGTTTTTATAGATTTCATTGTGGATTTTTGCTTCTTCCTGTATGGAATCATCTGGTGAAAGAATGTTTTCGAACCGGTCTGTCACAATTTCGACGGTTTTCCCGCCGATATGCAAAGCGAAGCCGTTTTCTGTCCGTTCACTTTCACGGTGGGGGAGAGGATTGTCCCTGTTTCTTGTTACCGTTTTTCCAGTCAGTTTGGAAAGAGCAAAACATCCTGTCTGCATGGAGTCCATGGAAGAGACATTTCCAATCCGGAGGGACTGATCCCGGATAAAATCTTTGCATGCATCTTCAAGCTCCTGCGCGATCCGGAAGGTTTCTTCATAATCCGTACCAAAACAAAGCGTGCCATGATTTTTCATAATCACAGCATTTCCTTTGGAACACACCAATGCTTCCGCAACATGCCGGCGCAGCTTTTTCGTCCCCGGCAGGCCGTATGCGGCACTGACGACCTCGCCGTGAAGAGAGGGGAAGCTATCCGGCACATGGATGGAATCCAGCTGCAATACACTTACTGCGGACGCCTGATCCTGATGGGTATGAATGACAAAATGAATCTCGGGATGAAGCTTATAGACTTCGGCATGAATCCCTTTTTCGGAAGAGGGCTTGATTGTACCGGTATAGCTGCAGTCGGCAATCGCGACTTCAACGATTTCATCCGGCGTAAGCGATAAATAATCCCTGCCGCTGGGGGTGATGACAAAATGGCTGTCACTGGTGCGGCAGCTGACATTTCCCCAGGTACGGGCGATCAGTCCCGATTCTACAAGCTTATTTCCCGCAAAGACAACGATTTCTTTGGCTTCCTGTATCATCATATCGACACCTCGCTTGGTCCATTTTTGACAGTCCGCATTCCCTTGGACAGTTATTTTTTGGCTGCTACATTCGCAAACACCCGTTCAAACCTTACCAGAACATCATCGATCATTTCATCAGTATAGGCCGCACTGGTGTAAAGCCTGCTGCCGGCCAGGGTCACAATTCCTTCGGCCATATAGGCGGCACCCATGTGCTCCATTTCTTTTTTACGCTCGGAGGTCGCTTTCAGCACATCCGGGATTCTCCAGGGCCTGGACCAGTCGATGGAGAAGTGCAGGGCGCCGACGGTCTCGAGATGACAGATGGACCCTTGATTGAACGCGACGAAAGGCAGATTGTATTTTTTAATCAGGGACTGCAGGCCTTTTGTCAGCCTGTCTCCCATCTGACCGGCTTTTTGGGCGGCGTTGGTCCTTTCAATTTCACAAAGTGTGTAATAGCCGGCGACGCAGCTCAGCGGATTGGCCGCCATGGTGCCGCCGACGAGGGCTTTCTTATGCTTGCTGCCCCCTGCGATTCCTGCCGAAAGATATTCCATATACTTCCGCTTGCCGCCGAGGCCGCCTGCACCCGGATATCCACCGGCGACAACCTTTCCGAAAACGGTCAGGTCGGGGGAAACCCCGAAATACCCTTGCGCTCCCGCCATGCCGATTCGAAACCCGGTGACCACTTCGTCAAAAATCAGAAGCGCGCCATATTTGCGGCAGAGGGCTTCCACATTCTTGTTGAAATCCTTATCAAGGGGACGGCTTCCGCTTTCCGGGCCGACAGGCTCGATCAGGACAGCGGCAGTGCCGCCGCGCAGGCTGTTCCAGCGCATTTTTCGTGCAAGCTCGTGCAGATCATTCGGGAAAAATTCCTGCGTTTTCTTAAAACAGAAATGCGGAACGCCGCTCGCCTGGGTCCACTTGGAGCCGGGAATGCGGATGCCGTATGCGAGCTGGTCGCTCCAGCCGTGGTAAGCGCCGCCCATTTTAATGACATATTTCTTTTTCGTGGCAAGACGCGCGACCCGGATGGCAGCCATGCAGGCTTCCGTCCCCGAGCCCAGCATCCGGAACATTTCAACGGATTTGAAATTTTCCGAAATCTTCTTTGCCAGTTTATACTCGAACTCATGAAAAAGCCCGGTGGAAGGACCACAGTCATTCAGCAGTTCAATGACCCTGCTGCGGACTTCGATCGGATTGCTTCCCAGTACGGTCGGACCGCCGGCCTGCAGAAAATCATAATACCGGTTGCCATCTATATCGTAAAGATAAGCTCCTTCCGCCTTTGTAAAAACAAGCGGAAAGGGATAATTGAAAGCGAGGTTGTGCTGGACACCGCCGGGAATGATCATTTTGGCCTCATCAATCATTTCTTTTGATCTAGTGCATTTTTTCCCATAATATTCTTCTTCGTAAATTCTTAACGCATCCGGTTTGATTGAAAAAACAGGCTGCTGGATCAATTCATCGAGCTGCTTCGTAACGGCAGCGCAATCAGGGTATTCCGAAATGGCATATCGATTATCCATAAACCCTCCGATCTGCATTAAAAACCAATAAAAAATCATTGGCATGCAGGATTATATTCTAATGTTTGAATAGTGAGTGAATATTCACTCACTATTTCAGTATAGCACGACGGTAAAAAATGTCAACTCGTTTTTTAATTGGGATATTGGTGCTTCCGCACCGAAAAATTCACACCGGCTCATGGGAATATTCGAGCCTATATAGGGTATAATCCGAGGCTTGCTTGTCTGCGAGACGCGGATCCGGGACATTGGATCAGATACATTTCAAGGAATGACTGGCAAATTGTTGAAAGTCAAATTGCTGGAATCCCATACAGGGCAATCGCTTACGAAAAGAAATGGATCCGTAGCAGATGGAACATGGGTGCAACATGGGGCAACATAGGAACGGTTCTTGCGTTGCATTTTATTTTGGTTATGCAACACAAGAACCGTCCCTATGTTGCATCGTAAGCGATTGCCCTGAATCCCCTGAATCCCATAAATTTTGTATTGTAAAAAATGCAGAGTGTGATAGAATATGAGTGAATATTCACTCACTTTAGAAAAATAATGTAAACATGCAGAATATTTAAAACATTTAAATCATTTGATCAATTAGAAATTTAAATGATATCAATCACCGATAGAATAGGCGAGGTTCGTAAATGAAATCAGATTATTTTAAAGAATCCTTCAATCGACTCTCCGATGAGAAAAAGAAGCGGATACTGGATGCCGCCACGGTGGAATTTTCAGAATACGGCTTTCACAGCGCCAATATCAACACGATTGCGCAAAAATCCGGAATCAGTGTCGGGTCCATTTATAAATATTTTGACAACAAAGAAGATCTGTTCCTGACGGTTATCCATTTCGGGGTGGATACGCTGAAAACCGTGCTGGATGAAATCATGCAAAGGGATGATGGACTGGAAAGCCGGATTGAAAAAATCATCAAGGCCATCCAATTCCATTCAAGATCCAATGTCTATCTTACAAAGCTCTATAATGAGATGGCGACCGAAAGCCATTCCACCCTGGTATGGAAAATTGTTTCCGAAATGGAAGGCGCAACGGCAGGACTTTATTCATCTTTTATAAAAGAAGCCCAGGATGAAGGGAAAATAAGGCCGGACATCGATGCGAAATTTTTCGCTTTTTATCTCGACAACCTGTTCATCCTGCTGCAGTTTTCTTATGCTTGTGAGTATTATAAGGACCGGATGAAGCTTTTTATCGGCCAGGATGTTCTTGACCAGGATGAACTGGTTGTAGCGCAGTTGATGAAGTTTATCAAGGGCGCGCTTTTCCTGAAGTGATCTGCCGGATTCATCCTGCGGATAAAGCGGAGGTGACAATATGCCAGTGCGTATCATTGCATATGATGTTGGGACGACCGGAATCAAAACCTGTCTGTATGAGATATCGGATACGATAAAGCTTATCGCCTCTGCCATGGAGGGATATGAGCTTTTTGTCATGGGGAACGGCGCTGTCGAACAGGATCCTTACAGCTGGTGGGAGGCCATGTGTGTTACAACGGAAAGGATTCTGGAAAAAAACGGGATATCCGCCGACAGCATTCAAGGAATTTCCTTCTGTTCCCAGATGCAGGGGCTTGTCCTTGTGGATCGCGAAGGCCGGCCGGTGCGCCGGGCGATGAGCTATATGGACCAGAGAGCCAGGGATGAATTGAAGCGGGGCATGGCCTATGGCCTTCAGATATCGGGCATGAATATTTTCAAGCTCCTTCAATCACTGGCCATAACCGGTGCGGTAGCGGGAAGCGTGAAGGATCCGGTCTGGAAATACAAATGGGTGGAAAACAAGGAACCGGTGATTTTTGCAAATGTGCATAAATGGCTTGATGTGAAAGAATTTCTGATTTGCCGGTGCACCGGAGAATTTGTCATGACGCCGGACAGCGCGTATGCGACCATGCTCTATGATACCCGAAAAGGAAAAGAAGGCTTCAGCAGAGAGATTTGCAAAATGCTCGGCGTGAAGCTGGAGCATCTGCCCAGAATCATCCGCTGTACGGATGTGGCGGGCGGCATTACAAAAGAAGCGGCGGCCAGACTCCATCTGAAAGAGGGCACTCCTGTATTCGGCGGTGGCGGCGATGCTTCTCTTATCGGGGTAGGGGCCGGGGCGGTGGAGCCCGGAGACACTCATATCTATTCTGGCACTTCCGGATGGGTGTCGACAGTTGTAAAAAAACAGATGGTGGATACTTCCGCTATGATTGCCGCGATTGTGGGCGCGGATTCCGGATCTTTCAACTATTTCGCGGAACTCGAGACGGCCGGCAAATGCCTGGAATGGGTCAAAGACCATCTGGCATTGGATGAGATTGACATTTATCTTGAAAAGAAGCATGTTTCTTCTTCGCAGGAATCTGTATATAAAAGCCTTTACGACTACATGATGCATGCGATTGAAAATGTTCCGGCCGGCAGCAGCGGGGTGATTTTCACTCCCTGGCTCCATGGAAACCGCTGTCCTTTCGAAGATGCCAACGCCCGCGGCATGTTCTTTAATATCAGCCTGGAAACGGGCAAAACCGAACTGATCCATGCTGTTCTGGAGGGGATCTGCTATCATCTCCGGTGGCAGATGGAGGCTCAGGAGAAAAAGGTTCAAACCTCCCGGGTGATCCGCTTTGTCGGAGGCGGTGCGCTGGCGCCGCTTACTTGTCAGATGCTTTCCGATGTGCTGGGGCGGGAAATCGAGACAGTTGAAAACCCGCAAAATGTCGGAGCGGTCGGCGCAGCCCTGGTTGCCGCAGTCGGACTCGGCGCAATCAGCAGGCTTGTCGAGGCGAAAAAACTGATTCCGGTCAATCGGCATTTTGTACCGGACAGGAAGAATGCAGCAGTGTATAACCGGTACTTTGATGTTTTCAAATCTCTATACAAAAACAACAAGAAAAGCTTTCGTGCGCTGAACGAAAATTAGTGAAACATAGGTGCAATATAGGGACGGTTCTTGTGTTGCATAAACAAAATAAAATGCAACACAAGAACCGTCCCTATATTGCAGTCAATATGAAACAAAAGAACCGTCCCTATGTTCATCCGCT
>CAZJXH010000212.1:0-6745 GCA_964549475.1 uncultured Oscillospiraceae bacterium | reverse complement strand
TCTTCAGATAACTCAGGCAATCCGCCAGTGATTTTTTCGCATCGTAGGTTGTCCAGTATTCTAAGCCGAAATAGCGGTCGTATCCGCTTTTTTCGATTGCTTTTAAAATATTCCTGTACTCATTCTCCCCATTCATATGTTCATTTCTTCCCGGTACGCCTGCTGAATGAAAATGTCCGATGCTGCCGATGTTGTTATTGATATTCTGAATGATGTTTCCTTCCATGATCTGCATGTGATAAACATCATAAAGCAGTTTGACGTGTTCGCACCCGACCTTTTGAATGATATCAAAACCCAGCAGAGAGGAGTCCAGGTAATACCCCTTGTGATCCACCAGCGAATTGAGGGCTTCCATGCAAATAGTCACGTTTGCTTTGCCTGCCATCTCGGATACTCTTTTAAGATTTTCAATCAGCGTGTTTTTCTGCACATCGTCCCGCCCGTCGACATCTCCTGACAGCCCTATTAATGAGGGGCATCCAAGCTCTTTGGCGATCTCGATGGATTCTTCAATGTTTTTCACCACCTGGTCCTGTGGGAAATTCATTCTCAGATTCCATGCGTCCTTGACACAGCAAATGGACACAGCGATATGGTTTTCCGATGCAAGTCTTGCTATTTTACGGATATCCTTCCCGTTCGGATCCCAGAATTCGATTGCATCATACCCTAGCTCCGCCGCAATTTTAATCCTGTCATAAAAATCATACTCGGTAAGCACCGGTTCGATGCACAATGAAAACTTTGCCATTTTATTCTCCTTCCAATTCCAAATACAAATGTTTCCTGCTTCTTGGAATCTGTTTCCTCAAGCAAAAACCTCCGCCACCTTATTGATTGCTTTTGCGATCATGTCACAATCTTCCGCTGTCAACTGGGCCGGAATATCCAGATGGATCACCCGGCTTAGATATTCAAGGGTTTTGGGGTTCATATCCACAGAATATTCCACCTCTTTGCCTTTGTGGTAAGGGCAGGTCCATGGGCAGCCTTCGCCAGTGGGGGTTTTCTTTTGAATGACATGCTTCCAGTGGGCATAGATATGCCAGTCGGGAATTCCGGAATTGAACACGCCAGAGGCGTTTACGCCCTCCGCTTTCAGTGCTTCGGCAAACGGCTGGACTTTTTCCTTGCTGTCAAGGTAGAACATCAGGCAGATTCCGGTATCGCCGGTCGGATCGTTGACCGGTCTGACTTTGACGCCTTTGGTATCTTTGATTTGGCTGATAATCCGGCTCTGGTTTGTTCTCATCGCAGAAAGAAGCTTGTCGAGTCTTGTAAACTGTGCCAGCATGATCGCGCCGGTTATTTCGCCCATCCGATAGTTGACTCCGCAGAAAAGCTCCCCTTCATAGGTTTGCTCCGCAAAACGATCTTTTCTCCAGCACGCCGCTGTGTCATGATAGCCCATGCAGCGGTTCATCAGTCTTTCGTCATTTGTGACAATCATCCCGCCTTCTCCGGCAGTGATGGTCTTGTGGTACTGGAAGGAATAGCAGCCGCAGTCGCCGATGGTCCCAAGGTATTTCCCTTTATACGTTCCGCCGATAGCCTGTGCCACATCTTCGACCACCCTGAGATTGTGTTTTTTAGCGATTGCCATGATCCGGTCCATATCGCAGGGAACGCCGCGCATATGGACGGTAAGAATCGCTTTTGTTGAAGGAGTGATTTTCTTTTCGATGTCTGCCGGATCCATTGTAAGTGTTTCATCGATTTCACAGATGACCGGGATTGCTTTTGCGGCCACAATTGCCGCGCAGGAAGCAAAAAAGGTATATCCCGTGACGAGGACTTCATCCCCGGGTCCGACTCCGCATGCCACAAGGGATGTAATCAGTGCGGATGTACATGAATTTACCGCAAGAGCGTATTTCGATCCAAATTTCTCTGCAAACTTCAGTTCGAATTCCTTTACTTTAGATGGGCAGCCCTCCGGGCCATAATATCTGAAAAGATACTTATTGTCGAGGACTTCCATTACTTGTTTTTTCTCTTCTTCCCCGATTTCCAGTCCGCCCGGATACATCGGGATGGTGGGTGTGGTTTTGGATTTTGGTCCTCCGTAAATTGCCAATTGTTCTTTCATTTTTTTATCCTCCTGTTTTATCGATCTTATTTTTGCTAATACTGAACTGATTATTTCACTGGATTTTGTATAGCCTGGATTTTATATGGTATAGAGACAAACTGGAATCATCTTTGCATAATCAGCACCATCCTCTTTGCTTCATGGCTTCCGCCACGGAGGATATCGCTTTAATATAGGCTGCCGTCCTCATATCCACCGAGTATTTCTCCATAATGGCGACAAGGTCATGAAATGCCGCGGTCATGATGTTCCTTTGTTTGCTTTGGATTTCTTCCTTGCCCCAATAGAATTTTGCAATGTTCTGGACCCATTCAAAGTAGGATACCGTCACTCCTCCCGCATTCGCCAGAATATCCGGCACAATAACGATGCCCTTTTCTTTCAGGATTTTATCCGCCTCAGAAGTGATCGGCCCGTTCGCCCCTTCGCATACGATCTTCGCATTGATTTGGCCGGCATTATCTTTGGTGATTTGATTTTCAAGAGCGCAGGGAACGATGATATCGGCCGGAATCCCGAAAAAGCTGTCCGAATTTACCAGCTTGGAATCCTGGTATCCCTCCAATGTTTTATTCTCATTGAAATAGATACGAAGCGCTTTGATGTTTGTTATTCCATCTTTATTAAAGATCGTGGAATTCTTTTCCTGGATTGCAATAATTTTCGCCCCGAACTCCTCAAGGTATTGCGCTGCGTAGGAGCCGACGTTTCCAAATCCCTGGACTGCAACCGTGATTTGACGGATATCGAGGTTTTTAAGCCGGACGATCTCTGCGACCATCAATGCAACACCATATCCGGTTGCTTCGGTTCTTCCTTGCGAGCCGCCGAGATTCAATGGTTTTCCAGTGATGACTTCAAAGGTATCCTTACCGGTCAGCCTACTATATTCGTCAACCATCCAGCCCATGATTTTACTGTTTGTATTGACATCAGGTGCAGGAATATCTTTTTCAGGGCCAATGATGGAGGCAACGCTTTCAATATAAGCCCTGCTTAAATTTTGAAGCTCATTCTCAGAAAGCTCATTCGGGTCGAGTGCAACACCGCCTTTGGCGCCTCCATATGGAATCCCGACAACCCCGCATTTGAAAGTCATCCACATCGACAATGCTTTGATCTCATCGAGATTGACGTCCGGATGGAATCGGATTCCTCCTTTATAAGGACCCATCGCATCGTTATGCTGACATCTGTAACCATTAAATGTTCTTATTTTACCATTATCCATCTTCACTCTGAAATTGGTGATGAATATTTTCTCTGGTTCCTTGAGTATACTGATGACTTCGTCATTCAGTCCCAATATTCCACAGACTTCGCTGATTTTTTTCTGAACAGTCAAAAATGGGTTGGATTCGATGTTTGAGTACATTTTTGAGCCTTCCTTTTCTGATTATTATTGACGAGTCTTTATAAAGATCGCGTGAATCATTGACCGGTAATTTTCAAAGCAGCTTTAGCAATTACTAAAAGCATAATGACTTATCCAAGCACAATGATTTATCCAAGTACAATACTTATCCGTAATTACTAAAAGCTTTTATCATTGTTAGATTTATATTATCACGCACTTTATCGACTGTCAATACTTTTATAAAAAAGTATTTTAACTTCTTTTCCTATATATTCTTTCATAATCTCTCCCTATATACTCATTTATAGGGTATTTGCTTTATTATTGACAAGATAATTATCTTTTTTGCATCTTGCTGTTTTTAATTATTCATGTATAATATATTTATTGCTAAATCCTTTTATCCTTTTAGTAATTTGTTGTATTCCTGTTATTAATACCTATTATTCCTTTAATTATGATATAATCACTGGTTGCATGGCAGAATTGGTTGAACGAGGCGTTTCAGACAGATTTTGTACGAAAGGGTGTTATCCGAAATGTTTTGCATAATTAAAATTTTTATCGAGGTGGCAATATGGCAAAAATGACAATTAAAGAAGTTGCACGTCTGGCTAATGTATCGATATCAGCGGTTTCATTCGTTTTAAACGATAAAAAAGGGGTAAGCCAGGAAACCCGCGAAAAAGTCCGGCAGATCATTGAGCAAGTCGGGTATACGCCGAATCCCAATTCCAGGCGATTGATCTTTAATAAGACAAACAATATTGTTGTATTATTCAAAAAGAACATCGCCACATTGGAGAATTATTTTTATGCTGAAATCAACAACGTGATTTTGCACGAATGCGAAACACGCGGGTACAATCTGATTTTCGCCTCCATGGAAATTTCCAATAATGAAATCGAATTTCCCAATGTGATCAAGTCTTATGACGTGGACGGCATCATTTTCTACGGAGATATTGATCCTCTGGTACTGAACGGATTGTTGAAATTTGATATTCCCTATATAATTATTGACAGTCATATTCCCGGTTCTGAGTTTTTAGGGGTTGCTGCCAACTATGCTGAAGCCGCCTATGCCGCAATGAATCATCTGATCCTGCTCGGGCATCGGTCTATTGCTTACATATGTAACAATCTTTTTGCCAATTTAAGTGCGCAGACTTTTACCGGATACAAGAAGGCGATCGAAGAATACAATCTTACGACCAACATGCAATGGATCCAATTGGACGCACAGGATGAGGATTCCGCTTACCAATGCATGAAGAGCATCCTTGCCAGCAACCCGTTGCCTACGGCTGTATTTTGCAGTTCGGATATATATGCCATCGCGGCGATCCGCTGCATCAAAGAGGCCGGACTGAAGGTTCCGGATGACATTTCCATCATCAGCATCGATGATATCCTTCTTTCCAGATATACCGACCCGATGCTGACAACCGTAAAAATTGATAAGGTGCAAATGGCGCATATCGCCATGGATCTTTTGATTAAAAAAATTCAAGAGGAGCCCGTGAAAAGCGTTACAATGGAGGCAGGCAGCCTTATTATCCGGAATAGTACAAAAGCCGTCAAACAGAGTGATCCTGCTTGATTCATATTTTTCATGTTTTAGCAGTAATTTAGTTACATTTCCTTTTTTATATGGTATCATTAGAGGGCAAAAATCATTGTCTATATTATTCACTATCATTCACTATATATGGAGGCATGTCTGAAAATATGTATCGTTTGCAATTTTTTTACAGAGGCGCTCATCCACCCGAGCACAAAAATACCCGGGACTACCCCACCACCCGTCTCGATTCGTTTAAAAAAGTACAGATTCCGATGTCAATGCATATCGGCGCTCCCTGCACATGTCTTGTGACAGTCGGAGACGAGGTTCTGGTCGGTCAGAAAATAGGGGATTCCAGCTCTTACATGAGCGCACCGATTCATTCCAGTGTCTCAGGGAAAGTAACCGCTATTAGAAAGATTGTCGCAAGTACCGGATCTCCCATGGAAGTGGTCGAAATAGAATCAGACGGGCTGCACCGCCGGCACGAAAGTGTCATTCCTCCAGTCATAACTGACAAGGAATCTTTCATTCGTGCCATACGCGAATCCGGATTGGTGGGTCTTGGCGGAGCAAGCTTCCCGACCCATGTCAAAATCAGTCCGCCAAAAGGGAAGGAACCCGATGTTCTAGTCATCAACGCCGCCGAGTGCGAACCGTATATCACCTCTGATTTTCGCCAGTGTATGGAGCATCCCGACGAGATCATCGAGGGAATTCTTGAAGTGATGAAATGGCTTTTTATCCCGTCCGCTGTCATCGGAATCGAGGACAATAAAATGTCCGCTGTGAGCCTTTTGCAATTCCATATCAATAAACAGAACAAACAGAATGCGATTTCTGTCAAAGTATTCAAGACCATGTATCCGCAGGGAGCCGAGAAGCCCTTGATATACCATACAACAGGCCGGAAGGTTCCATCCGGCGGCCTTCCCCACGATGTGAAAGTGCTGGTTCTGAATGTTTCAACCGTCCGTTTTATCGCAAAATATCTTCATACCGGAATGCCGCTTGTGCGCAAGCGCCTGACAATGGACGGAGGCGCCCTTGCGCTTCAATGCAATGTGAATGTTCCAATCGGAGCCTTGATTCCTGACATTATAGAAGGCATCGGCGGATTGAAAGAGGAGCCAGCCAAAATCATCATGGGCGGTTCGATGATGGGCGTCGCCCTGGATCGGATCGATCTGGGGATCATTAAAGCGAATAATGCGATTCTGGTATTAAATGAGAAAGAAGCATCCATTCCTCTCGAAACCTCGTGTATCCGCTGTGCCCGTTGTGTCGCTTCCTGTCCGATGGATCTTCTCCCCACCTCGATTGATATCATGTCAAGAAACGAGGATCTGGACGGACTGAGAAGAATGAACACCCTGGACTGCATCGAATGCGGTTGCTGTGCATATGTATGTCCGGCGAAACGATATCTTGTCCAAAGCATCCGGAACGGGAAAGCCAAGCTCCGTTCAGCCACAATAGAAACGGAGGGAAGACAATGAATCTGCAGGTATCCTCCTCCCCGCATATGAGAGACGGGTCCGATACCCGGCGTATCATGCTTGATGTCATTATTGCATTGGTTCCGGCACTTCTGGCTTCTGTTTGCTTTTTTGGATTGCGGTCTTTGGTCGTGGTTTCTGTGACGGTCAACGTATCGGTTCTGACTGAATATCTATGTCGGAAAGGCATGAAGCGATATAACTCGATTCATGGACTGAGTGCGGTT
>CAZJXH010000211.1:0-6826 GCA_964549475.1 uncultured Oscillospiraceae bacterium | reverse complement strand
CAGGATCAAGGTAGGACGGAGTCGAAAACTTCAGACTCCATAAGACCGCAAAAGGCATAATGGACATAATCGTGCTTTCCAGTCTTTTCTGGGATACATCGGCCGAGATATCCTTGGTTACCAGCAGCAAATCTCCAACCATCACAAGACTTTGCCGCAGTACCTGCAAGATCCGGTTGCCGAGATGTCTTGTTCTGGAGATGGTATGGAACAGAGGCGCAGCTTCCGGGCAAGGGAGGGTTCCAGCCATGGAAAGGATGGCGTCATCCAGGGCGATTCCCGATGCGACCTGGTCTTCGAAATGTTTCAATGCAATGCACAAAACCGCTTTTCTCCCATAAACAAGGGACAGATCTGTTCTTGATTCCAGAAAAACTGTTTCCAGGGGCTTTCCTGCAGAAACTTTCACACACAATTGTTCCAGGAAGCTTTTCAGCTGTTCGCGCGCAAACTGGACTTCCTTTGCTTTTAAACGGGAATTGAATGTGAGATAGGGGAGAAAAGACAGGCACAGAACAACAGCAAGTCGAAGAACGGGCTTATTGATAAATGGGAAGGACAACCCGTAAAGCCCTGTAAAAATCAATAGATATACCATACCCTTTTTATGAAATGTCTTCAATATGAAATTCCCCCTCCGAAAAACGATTGATTTTGATGATTTTATCGACACAGCGTCCTCCGTCCGGAAGCCGTCTCAAATGAACAATGATATGGACTGCGGAGGCCAGCAGGGCGTTGATGACATGGACAGGCAAGGAGGAAGCCTGCTGTACCATCATGCAAAGCCGTGTTAGCATATCGTAGGCAGAATTGCTGTGCCCGGTGCACAAAGACCCCAGATGCCCGGTATTCATCGCCCATAGCATGTCCATCGCCTCTTTCCCGCGAACCTCGCCTACAAGAATCCGATCCGGACGCATACGCAGCGCGCAGCGCAACAAATCGGATATGGTGATTTCGCCGGAACCATCGGGAGCGGGGGACCTAGATTCGAGCCGGACCAGATTGGGCGTATTTTGAAGCTTCAGCTCTGAAGAATCTTCAATGGTAATGATTCTTTCATCCGATGGAATAAATCCAGACAGAACATTAAGAAAAGTGGTTTTCCCGGTTCCTGTGCCGCCTGAAATAAAAATATTCTTCTTTGCTTTGACGGCATGGATCAAATAGGATGCTTCCTCCTGTGAGATAAAGCCACTTTTGATCAGGGTTTCCATATCCGGCCGGATTCCGGTGAATTTTCGAATCGTCAAGATCGGTCCGTCCGGAGCGACAGGAAACAAAACCGCATTGGCCCTGGATCCGTCTTCAAGTCGGACATCCGCGATTGGTTCGCTTTCACAAATGCTGCGGTTTTCTTTTGAAAAAAAACGCATAATCACATCCGTCAAACGTTTCCGACTGTCAAAAACCTGATCATATCGGTGCAACACTCCGAATTTTTCGTAAAAAATCTGATTGGGACCATTGACCATGATCTCGGTAATGTTCTCCTCCTCGATCAATGGCTGCAGTACATCAAATCCACGAATTCTGCGAAAGAAAAATTCAACCATCTCCTGCTTTTCTTTTAGAGAAAAATTCGTTCTGCTGAAAGTGTTTGAAATAGCACGCGAGATGATTCGTCGGAATGCGCCATCGTCCAAATCGCATGAATCCTGCACACTGCCGGCAATAGCATCGTTGATCTGCAGGGTTTCCTGTTCGGTGAGAATCATATGAAAACCAGTCCTTTCTTATCTGTTAATGACGAAAAGCAGGGCATGGAACCAAGACTTCTCTCATGCTGCAGGAACCGGGAAGATTGGCAAGCAGACAGCTTACTTCTTTATTATACGAAAGGGTTCTTGAGGTTGAATCTTCCTGATTGATAAGGAGAAGCTCGTCACTTCCTGTTGCAATGGTGTAAATAAAAGAAAATGGAACCGCGAAACATTGAACGAACACATAATATTGACTGTTTGTATAAGCAATCCATTTTAAAACACGCTCCATGAACTGTCTCACATGTTCGGGTTTGCATTCAAACAAATCATCTGCTCTTTCAATCGGACGGAATTGCAGTGTGCCATCCGCTCCTGGCGAAAGAAATGTACCAAGATCCTCATAGGACAGATCATCGGCCATGAGACGCAGAAATGCATCTGACAGGGTAAGTCCGGAAGGAAAGGGAGCAGGATAATCACAGAAATACGGCGGGCAGAAGTCGATTTGAACCACTTTGAATCCTAATTCCTGCTTCTCCTGCTTCATCTTGCCAATCATGGTCTGGCGTAAAGCCGGACAGGCGTTCCCAAGAACGCACATCAGGTTTGATTTTTTGTTCGGCAAGGAGAAATCGGGATGATGGATCAGAAAAAAATCGATGGTTTCCAACATTACCTGCAGAGAACCGTATTTATAGATTCCGGGAATCGGCGAATCCCTGCAATCTGTATCAGGATCTGATCCTAAGGGAGATTCATGCAGTATCATCGAATAGGAATTGTCTGGCGGATGGAAAAACTGCTGAGGATGATAGATAACGAGAGTAGAGTCCCATACTATCGCAAGAAGACTGATATCAACCGCTTTTCCTTTCTGCTCCTTTTTCAATTCCGGAATACGCTTCTCCTCGAAATCCAAATGGACTTCCTGTCTGGGAATCGTGTCGGAAAAGGGATAGGTTGTCTGATCAAAACACCGGAAATGACTTGATGCAGCATGGATCTGCATGCAGACCTGTTCACAATAATAATGATCTTGATCAAGAAAAAGAAGTTGAATCATAAAAAGTACCAAGAGTCCTTTCAAGAAGCATTTGCGACTTTAAGTCCCCCTAATTGTACTATGATTCAGAAAATAAGAAATTCCCTAAAATCCTACTATTTTCAACAAAAACCATCAACGATACAGCAAACATGAGGAAGTAATCTTCCAGCCTTTTCATCAAAAGATGCCTCTATGCCATAAATCGAATATCCATTCCCTAAAAGCCCTTCGATCAAGAAAACAGCTTCTGCGGAGATGACCTCTCCTGGCCATACCAAAGGAATTCCAGGCGGATAGGGGATGATTGCCGAAAAAAGGACCCGATGGGCGGCTTCCCGCAAAGGAATGGACTCGGTGCGGCCTTTTTGAGACATGGCGGCATGCGGTAAAAACACCCGCTCAGGGAAACAATTCATCGCGTTCAGCAATTGTGCGTCCAATAATGCAAGCTGTCTGATCCGGCTTTCGAGGGATTCGTCGACGGCAGCTTCGCTTTCGTGTAAAAAATGATTCATGACACGGGAAAGCAGGATGAAATCCTCTCTGGTGTTTTCGAATTTACAGATCAGTACCAAACGGAATAAATCATAAAATTCAACCATTATTCCAAGATCGAAAAATTCTTTATAAAGATCCTTTGCGGTGAATGGCATGTTTCGTACGGTAATCACCATTCGAAAAGGATCATATGTCACACGGCTGTTTTTTTCATCCGGATGCTCAAAACAAGGAAACCATTTCGGATCAAGCAAAGAATAGAAATAGGTCAAATTTAAAAGTAATTGCTTTGCTTTGCTGTCTCCATATTCTTCCAGAAATGCCCGCGCAAAATCTAGGGTTGCAGCAATCAAAAAGGATGGACTTGAAGTGGAGATCATGGACAATGCCTCTTTGACACGGACCGGATCGACCCGGCCAAGACCGACTCCCTCGCAGGAGAGGTGTAAAAACGAAGCCTGAGTCAGGGCCGGAACTGTTTTATGGGCGCTTTGGACAACGATATCCGCTCCGTTTGTAATCGCAGGAACAGGAAGAGCGGAGGGACAAAAGGCAAAATGTGTTCCATGTGCCTCATCAACAATTAAAATCTTATTGGCGTTATGAACCAAATTGGAAAGAGCATTAATATCCATACACCTTCCATAATAATCCGGACGTGTCACAAAAACAGCAACAGCACCGGGATGGTTTTCTATAACTGTCTGGATAGTTGCTTCTGTAGTAAAAACAGGAATAAAATCAAACATCGCACAGGCATTCAGAACGGATTTGTGGACATTCCGAAAGACAATGACCTCGTCTCCCGGAGCAGCGACACTCAGGAAGGCAGCATAAATCGCTGTGGTGGATCCAGTTGTGATAAAAAAAGTCTCTTTCGCTCCAAATGCCTTTGCCGCGAGCACATACGCCTCTTTAACCGCTGCCCCCGGGCTTTGGAGATTATCGGTTGATTCCAGCTCGGTTGTGTCGATGGAAAGCGCATTCTCGTGGAGCCATTTTGAAAAGGCTTTTCCGTTCGTGTGCCCCGGCATATGAAAAGATACTGCCTCTTTTTGCAAAGAAGAGGACAGCATCTTAATAATCGGTGTATGGTCGACCGGGATGTCTTGCATTGAATAATCTTTCGAAAACGTATTATTCATAAGAATCCGATCAGTCTAATTTCGCATTATGGATTTCTGCGATTTCTAACCAGATCTCTTTCTCGATCCGCTCGTTGTCTTTGCGGATGTCGTCGAATGTCTCCTCGATTTTTACCATCCGGTTTTCCCACTTGCGGTTGGGACGGTCATTCCGCGGAGCCTGATTCTGAATAGCGGGCTGCGCTACGGGTGCGTGAGGGGCGGCGGGGACATGAGGGACAGCCGTATGGGAAACAGGTGCATGGGACGGGGCGTTTCGGTTCCCTGCACCCTGTTGGATACTATTAGGCGGACGGTTCGCAGGACGGGCCTGCTGCGATGCTTGATAAGGCGTGTTTTGCTGACTGCGCTGCTGTGGATTCGGATAATTCTGCTGGTTCTGTGGATTCGGCAATTTTGGCCTTGGAGGATTGTTCCCGCCAGGCGCGCCATGCTGGAAACCGGTATTTGGACGGACGGCATTGGATGAATTGGGTGGAGTGCCGGGTGTTGGACTGGATGCCGGATTAAGGGATGGTGCCGTCCCGGATGGAGTCGCAGGCTTCGCAGTCTGTGAAGGCCCGAAGTGGCGCTGTTTCTTCTTCCTGTTATAATTATTGCGATTGCCGCTGCCGTTGTTTGGGGTGCCAGTTTCAGAAAAAGCTTTATTTTGATTGTTTGTATTATTAATTATCGTATTTTTATCTGAATCCATTTTTATTCCTCCGACATCATCATATACTAGTTATTGTAACGTATTTTATGCTATCATACAACTTGTTTTTTGCTTGCCGCAGAAAGAGCGGTGGAAAGTGTGCTGTTTGTATCTGGAAAACGGGTCGATATTGCCGGAAAATTGTGGAGAATTCACAATTGTTCATAAAATAAGCATGATTGCCCTTTTAAACTACGTATTTCCGACAAAATAATATTATAATATAATAACATGAAATAAATATTTCGCAGGAGGTTAAAATGGAAAACGATCATTCAAATTTAAACAACGAAAACAATATAACGGATGAAAAGCAAGAAAACATTATTCCAACACAAGCAGCGGCAGATTTTGAACAAGTAACGCCCGGCTCGGAAAAAGGAAACGAAGATATCCAAAAAAGTGATTCACTAGACAATAATAAGGAAGAGCAGAAATACCTGAATAATCCAATTGCCGGGAACAACGAAAACGTCCGCTATAATCAATCCAATACAGCGAGCGAAACGCCTCAATACATCCAGCCTGACACAGGCTATGGATTCAGTCCGCCTGTTCAAAATAGTGAGACAGGAAAACCTGAGGACTTTGTTTATAAACACTCTTTCTATGAGAATCCTGTCGGGACCGAAAACGCAGCAAACCAGCAGGCAGCCGGATTCAATGCAAACAATCCGAACATGCCGGACCAGACAATCCCCGCCGTTGTCCCCCCCCTGGATAATAAGAAAAACGAGAAAACGTTCAAAAGGGGAAGACTGGTTATCTCATTCGCCTGTGTCATTCTGGCGACAAGCATTATAACAAGCGCGGTGTCATATTCCATCTGGGATCATTACGGTTCAAAGGACCAGAATAATTCCAGTGCGGTCACATCACAAAATTCCTCCGCAGGTTCCTCACAAGCCAGCAGTTCAAACAATACAAGCACCATCTCGAACGTAGAGAATGGAGCCTTGACAATATCACAAATCAATAAGAAGGTCGGCCCATCTGTTGTCTTTATCGGCGTGGAGATCACTTCCTCCAATATGTTCGGGCAGCAGGGAACAGAAAGCGGATCCGGGTCCGGAATCATATTAAGCGCAGACGGATATATTCTGACCAACTACCATGTTATTGATGGAGCAAAAAATATAACGGTTAAAACACTTGATGAAAAGTCCTATCCTGCAAAAGTGGTTGGAAAAGATTCAAGAACCGATCTGGCCATTATCAAAATAGACGCAACAGGCCTTACTCCCGCAACCCTGGGTGATTCCACGGGCGTGGAAGTCGGAGATCTCGCCGTTGCGATCGGCAATCCTCTTGGAACACTCGACGGGACATTAACCGTCGGCGTTATCAGTGCCCTGGACCGTTCCGTCACCATTGACAATGTGACAATGAATCTGATGCAGACAGATGCCGCGGTCAATCCTGGAAACTCTGGAGGCGCACTGGCCAATAAATTCGGTGAAGTGATCGGTATAGTGAATGCAAAAACAAGCGCAGTTGGAATTGAGGGCCTTGGGTATGCGATTCCAATCAATGACGCAAAGGCGGTCGTTGATGATCTGATGAAGAAAGGCTATGTTACCGGCCGCTTGAAGATTGGCATTACAACAAAGGATATCACATCGGATCTCAAGGATTATGGACTGCCGGTCGGAATCTACGTTTCCGCAGTAGAGAGCGGAAGTGCAGCAGAAAAAGCGGGCATTGGTGGAAGCGACCATCGAGAGCGAACAGCCGC
>CAZJXH010000210.1:0-6854 GCA_964549475.1 uncultured Oscillospiraceae bacterium | reverse complement strand
TGAAAAGACCTCTGGTCATTGAGGAAAAAAGAATCAATTTCGAAAAGGAAGAAAAGCATGAGGGATAGAATCAGTCCCTGCTTTTCAAAAAACAGAGGATGAAAAACAGCAAAACCGGTAAAACCGGCAAAACCGGCGAACCCGATAAAATCAGCAGAGTCAATCGAAAAGAAGCCTTTGATTTCTATCATGCAAAAGAGACGCAAAAAGTCAATGCCGCTTTTGCCCTGGTTGTCGCTATTCCTATATTGATTGCAATCGGGTATGCGCTTCAATTCATTCCCAACAAAATCGATGAAGCGTTAATTTCCAGCACCTACAATCTGCCGCTCAAGGATTTCATCCCCGAAAAACCGGAAACCTGCCAGTATGTCATCCTTTCGGTGCTGTTTCCTATCCTTTTCTGTGCTTTTTACAAGCTTTTTTCAGCAAGGAAGGGCGGCACAGGATATATGGCGTCTGAATGGAGTACTGTGATCTATCCGACAGGACTTGCTTCGATCACCGTGATATCGATCTGGTCCATCCTTGGAAATTATAACGGAGTTCAAGGCTTTTCCACCTTAATCAATACTCTTTTCACCATTCTTGTTATAGTGGTCATTGTCCTATGGGCGGTCTTATTGGCCGGGCTGTCCATTTGCCATGAAAGCAGCCGGTCTTTGCGTGAAATTGTCCGCATCCCGGTGCTGCTGATCGGGATCATGGCGACTCTGGCCGTTTCATGGCTTTATGTGACGGATCATTATTTTATCAACAGCTATACCCTCCATCATTTTGACGCGTATTACTATCCCGTATTCGAAGTGTTCAGCGGGAAGACTCTTCTTCTCGATTTCAATTCGCTGTATGGATTCTATCCATACCTCATGGCACCGGTTTTCAAGCTGATCGGCGGGATTTCGATGTTTCGCTTCAGCATCCTGATGGCGATTCTTGTGCTAGTCAATATTTCTGCCATTGGTCTGGCGATTTGGATCAATGTAAAAAACAGAATCATCGCGCTGGGCGGATTTACAGCAATCCTGTTTACTTCCTGTGTGTCTTCCCTTATTATAAACAGCGGGTATTATCTTCAGTATTTCCCCCACAGGACCCTCTTCCCATCCCTCCTCGTCCTGGCTTGTTCTTTATGGATCAAAACGAAGCGGCCGGGATACAAAAGAGCGCTCACCATTGCGGGATATGTGCTTTGCACCCTGTCGCTGCTCTGGAACATTGACAGCGGTGTGGTGGTGGCGGCGGGATGGTGCCTTTTCCTAATCTATGATGTGGTTTCCAGCCATACGCTCAAGGAAAAACGGTTTTATACGGAAAGCCTGAAGATTATCGGCTTTACTGTTTTGTCGGTCTTCGCCACCCTCGGTGCCGTGCTATTGCTGACGTATTTCCGGACCGGACTGCTGGTGGATCTGAAAAACATGATCGCCTCACAGATTCTTTTCAAGGGAACCGGATACTATATGCTCCCGATGCCGCTGCAGCACCCCTGGATCATCCTGGCCATCGTCTATATGGCAGGACTGGTCAAGTCTTTGAGCGGACTGCCGCTTTTGCGGAAAAACGAGAGGTCCGGATCGGATCATTCCCATGCGATGATGTTCTTCCTGGCGATTCTGGGGGTCGGATTATTCTCTTATTATCAGGGAAGAAGCCACAAGGACGTGTTTCCTGCGGTAATATGGCCCGGTATCCTGCTCGTGGTCCTGTTTGCGGATGAATATGCGGATCGGATCGCTATACATAGAGTGATTTATCAAAAAATGAATTCGATAAAAAAACCGATGGCGTTTACCGATCTGTCGAAGCTTTTTCTGACAATCGGCCTTTTGCTGACCCTGTCGCTCTCGCTTCTTGTGACGGATTTCAAAGATGACATCAATATTTTCAATATTAAAAGTACGGTTTCAAAGAATTCTCAAAAAACCAACCTGGACAATCGGCTGAACTTTATCCGGCGACATAGTACGAATCCGGAAGAGGTGGATATCCTCACCACCTATTTTGCCGAATACTACACCATGCTGAACGTCAAAAATCCCATGCCGCTCCGCTCGATTGTGGACTGGTTTACCAAAGAGGACTACCAGAAAGTCATTGATTATCTGAAAACATCGCATCATCCATTATTTATCGATAAAAAGGTTTATAATATGATGATGACTTATATGCCGAAGGAATTCACCGGTGTGATAAACCAACGCTTCACTCTTGTGGATGCCTATGACACCATCACTTATTATGAGCTTATCCAGCAATGACCATGCGTCAAGGAGTCGAAGAGCAGGGTAAACGCTTACGAAAAGAAATGGATTAGGAACAGATGGAACATGGGTGCAACATGTGCAACATGGGGACGGTTCTTATATTGCATAAACGAAATAAAATGAAACATAAGAACCGTCCCCATGTTGCAAGGAGTCGAAGAGCAGGGACAAGAAAAACAATAAATCAGGACCAGAGATAATAAATGGAGGTACGGATATGGCGGGATGCGAAAGCTGCGCAAGCAAAAACAAATGTACAACATCACAGAAAGAGGCATGTCCTTCTGTTGAAGGGGATTCCACACAGAAGAAGGGAAAAAATCCGAATGCGGAGCAGGACAAGGCGTCTTTTTTAGAACAGCACCATTCCCTGGCACAGATCAAAAGCGTCATCGGTGTCTGCAGCGGCAAGGGCGGAGTGGGGAAATCGATGGTGACGTCGGTTCTTGCCGTCATGCTGGCAAAAAAGGGACTCCATGTCGGAATCCTGGATGCGGATGTCACCGGCCCATCGATTCCGAAAGCATTCGGAATCAAGGGGAAGATCAAAGGCTCCGAGGACGGAATTTTTCCTGCTTCCACCCATGGCGGAATCCAGATAGTCTCCGTGAATCTGATGCTTGATAATACCGAGTCTCCGGTTGTCTGGCGGGGACCTGTTATTGCGGGCGTGGTGAAGCAATTCTGGACGGATGTCATCTGGGACGGATTGGATGTCCTGCTGATCGACATGCCGCCGGGCACGGGAGATGTTCCGCTGACGATTTTCCAGAGCATTCCCCTGGATGGGATCCTGATTGTGACAACTCCCCAGGAGCTGGTCTCGATGATTGTGAAGAAGGCGCGGAACATGGCATCGATGATGAACGTACGGGTGTTCGGCCTGATCGAGAACATGAGCTATGTGGTCTGTCCGGGATGTGAAGACCATTATGAACTGTTCGGAAAAGGCAAAACGCTGGAAGCGGCAAAAGAAATGGGCATCCCTCTCCTTGATAAAATGCCGGTTGATCCAAAAATAGCGGAGCTTTGTGACGAGGGCCGGATCGAAGAGCTCCAGACGAATTACCTTCCGGCCACAACGGAAATACTGGCGGAATTCATTGCAAACAAGCAGGAATAAACGCTTCTTATCAGACTCAAATGAAGCGTTATGGCATTTCTTCATCATTTCTTCTGTATAAAAACGAAATGCCTTTTCTCTCATTATTCAGTAAAGGAGAAAAACAGTCTATGCGTATTTTACATGGGCGGATCGTCGCTTTCATCCTGGTTCTTGCAGTCGTGTTTTCTGCAACCGCCTGCGCGAAGAAGCCGGCGATCGGCGATATTGTTTTCGAGGCTCCGATCACCGCGCTCCTGTTCGAAGCAGGTGAGGATGCCGGGGACACAGGCTATGGAGTTGTCTACCGAAAAGTGAATGATATCAATCTCCTTCTCGCGCAGGAGCAGGTCCCGGTCCTGCTGGTCTTTATGGACGGAAGGGCTTTGTCGAATTCCGCCATCGCTTTTACCGAGGAATTGTGTGACAAATTTGCCGACACCGCCCGGATTGTCCGTGTCAATGTGGAATTGAGCGGCAATACACAGGAAATTAGCAGTTTGATCAGCCTTTTCGACGTGTCGGATTATCCCTGGTTCGCTGTTGCCTATAAAGGGCAGAAAAAAACAGCGATTTCCGGCTATTCGACAGACCTTGAGAGCAAGATCACCCAGATGCTGCAGCAGGCGGCGAAATAGAATCACAATAAATGGATCCATACCGGAATGGATATCCAGGTGAATTTTTAAATAGCAGAACCACGGTCATCCATTGAAATAAAAAGACTTAAAAGAGGAGGAATCAATCTTTTAAGTCTTTTTTTATCTGATTTATCTGATTTTATCCGATTCTATAGAAAATCCATCTATTATCCCTATGCCCGGGAAGGCAAAACGGCGAATCCTGTAAAAAATTTTTCCTTAAGTAAAAATGTTCTTCTTTTACCTGTTCTTCAGATCTCTTATTATTTAATTAAAGAAGATCATTCAATAACAGAAAGCGGATCTCTTTTAGCAGGGGTGAATTATGGAAGATAAAAAGCAGCCTTTTCGAAACGCTATGTCGATAAGTCCTTTCGCGGAAGCGATGTTCCGATCAGGATTTATTTATGAAGACGGACAGGGCAATAAGGCAGTCAATGCGATGGAATTGCAGAAGCTTTTTGTAAAGCACGGAGCCAGCGAGGTTTATGTAAGAATTGCCACTGCGCGCAAACACTATTCTTTGGAGTCGGCGGACCATAGTCTGGAAGCCGGGATTGAACGCGCGAAACTGGCCGCTCGACTGGGGTTGCCGTTGAATCCGGAAATCGGTCTTTTCAAATATTACGGCGATGTGACCGGACAGCCCGGACCTGATTTTTCGGAATATCCGGAGATAATCGTATCAAAACCATGGGAGCAGATGACAGTGGATGAAATGGTCCCGATCGTTGAAAAATATGCAGCGATTGTTGCGGAAGAGCTTATTGCAACTGGCGTGAAAATCAATGTATGGGATATTGGGAATGAAGTGAATTTCGGTATTGCAGGCGTTGCGGTTCAACCGCTTCCCAATGCAATTGATAACGAAATGGGAGCAAATTGGTATCGGGCGCCCGACGGGGTGAATCCTGAAATCGGGAAACAGGATGTATATTCGTTTCTAACGATGGACACCTGTCTCCTGGTCCATTGGATGGAGAGCAACCTGTGGCCTTTTCAGGCGAAATTAATGAATGCAGTCCGAGAGGGAATTCTAACAGTTGATCGTGATGCAAAATTTTCTACGCATGTAACGTATGCGGAGAACACAATGTTTACCACCGCATTTTTCAAAGCAATGGTTAAAAATGGATTCAACCTTGATATTGCAGGCGTTTCGTATTATCCAAGCTCTTTAGTCAATCCAAAGGGCCGCCTGACCGATTTCAAATCCACGGTTTCATGCCTTTACCATGAAATGGGATTGCCGGTGTTTATCGCTGAATATGCCTATCCGAATTATTCCGATGGCGCTGTCCTTGGCGGGCCGTATAAAGATTGGAACAGCAAAGTCGGGAACTATGAAATGGATATCGATGGACAGGAAGCATTTTTACGTGATTTAACGAGCTGGGGGTGCTTGAACGGCATCTGCGGGATACGGCCCTGGGCGCCGGATCTGGTCGTGCTATGGAAAGAATTCTCCATGTTCTCTTTGACCGGATCTACAGCAAGAGCCCTCCCTGTGATGGATTCTATTTCGAAAGGACTGGAAAGTCCAAGTTCCGAGGGGTTATTCGAATAAACAATCAATGCGGAGAATGGATGGCAGACAAAATGAAAATCATTGTAAAAGCAAAAGAAACCATGACATCAAGAGAGAGAGTCATGAAAACATTTCATTATGAAAAGACAGACAGAGTCCCTATTGACTATAAAATAAACCCGACCATCCATGCGAAGGTCTCCAGAGCGCTTGGCATTGAACCGGGCAATGATGAAGGCTTTTTACAAGCCCTCGGAGTCGACTCCAGAATGATCGGACCTGTTTATACCGGAAAACTGTTATATAAAGAGATTCCCGGACTGAAAGTGGATCCCGTGTATGGTTATTACTCGCGATGGGTAAAAAACCAATATGGCGGCTATGACGATTTTTGCAATTATCCTCTTGAAAATGTCGAAGAGGATGTCATTGCAGATTTCCCCTTCCCGTCACCTGATGATTTTGACTACGAGACAGCCATTGCATCCTTTCAATATTATAAGGATCGATCTCTCTGCTGCGGAAACGAGGGGATCGGCGACATCATCAACTCCATGGGACGAATCATGAATATGGAAAACATACTGATCGGGCTTATTACAGAAAATGAAGCGATTCTTGATCTGATTGATCGGAAAGTGAATATGGAGCTTGGGATCCTTGATCGAATTTTAGACAAGTCAAAAGGCAGGATGGACTATATGTGGATGGGGGAAGACCTGGGTACACAGCATGCGCCAATGATCAGCCTTGATCTATATAAGAAAATTCTACGCCCCAGACATCAGAAATACATTGATTTGGCAAAAGCCTACTCCATCCCGGTCATGTTTCACAGCTGCGGCTCTTCCAGCTGGGCATATGAGGATTTTATCGATATGGGGGTTGATGCGGTGGATGCGCTGCAGTCTGAAGCAGCGAATATGGATCCGGCGTATCTGATTGAGAAATTCGGCGGGAGGCTTTCTTTCCATGGCTGCATTTCAACGGCAGGTCCGCTTGCCTATGGGACAGCAGAGGAAACCACGGAGTATTGCAGAAAAACGCTGGAAATCATGAAGGAAAATGGAGGCTATCATTTTTCTCCAACGCATCAGATACAGGACAACACTCCTGTGGACAACGTCATTGCCATGTATCAAGCCGTACATGATTTTGGAGTTTATTAACAGAAGATCAGAGCTTTGTTTATTTTTCTGCAATCATGTAAAGATTATTCCATAAAGTAAAAATGTTCTGGTTATAAATATTTTAATCAACGTATATAATGGCATCAAGAAGCATTATGATATCACGAACAATTTATCATGAAAAGG
>CAZJXH010000209.1:0-6862 GCA_964549475.1 uncultured Oscillospiraceae bacterium | reverse complement strand
ATCCACCCGCGATCCGCGCTTCGAGCCAGTCAGCATGGACGAACTGGCCGATCTGGTCTATTCCGTGGATTTATTGTCCGAACCGCAAAAAATCGGATCGGTCAATGAGCTGGATGTAAAAAAATATGGCGTCATTGTCAGCAAAGACTATCGGAAAGGGCTGCTGCTGCCAGATCTGGAAGGCATTGACACGCCAGCCGAACAGGTGTCCATCGCATTGCAGAAAGCCGGAATTTCGCCGTTTGAGTCCTATGAGATGCAGCGATTCAAAGTCACCCGTTACCATTGATGGCCGTTGTGAAGAGGAAAGGAGGGGAAACACTCATGCAGGTACGCTCCATCACAACCACAGGGCACAAACCAGCCGTGTTTTATGAGGCCCTTCCAGAACCGGGCGTTGTCCAGTGCAATCTATGCCCCCATCGCTGCCGGATTATTCCTGGCAGCACCGGAATATGCGGGGTGCGAAAAAACATCGACGGGGTTCTTTATGCGCTGAATTACAACCGGATCGCATCCATCGCCCTCGATCCGATTGAAAAGAAACCGCTCCGGCACTTTCATCCGGGAAGCATGATCCTGTCCGCCGGGACGGTCGGATGCAATTTGAAATGTCCGTTCTGCCAGAACCACAGCATCTCCAGATGCAGCATCGACCAAGTCGATACATTCGTGATGGACAGCCGCAGCCTGGTGGAGAAAGCGATTGAACTGCAGCCGGAAGGGAACATCGGAATCGCTTATACATACAATGAGCCCACGGTCTGGTTTGAATATGTCTATGACACCGCGAAGCTGGCCAAAGAGAACGGACTGTACAATGTCCTGGTCACAAACGGATATATCTGCAAAGAACCGCTGACGCTCCTGCTTCCATGGATCGATGCCATGAATATCGATTTGAAATCGTTTGACAACGATTTCTACCAAAAGACGCTGAAAGGCGGACTGGAGGATGTGAAAACGACCATCCTCGCCAGTGCGGAAAAATGCCATGTCGAAGTCACGACTCTTGTGATTCCGGATGTCAATGATTCCAAGACGGAAATCGCCGAAATCGCAGCGTTCCTATCTGCGATCTCCCCGCAGATTCCACTCCATCTCTCCCGCTTTTTCCCGCGCTTCGAATGGTCGGACAAACCAGCCACGCCGGTGAACACTTTATACGAGCTGGCTGAAACCGCGCGGAAATATCTCGAATTTGTTTATGTCGGGAATGTCTGAATCGGAAAGATAAACAAGAGTGATAAACGAGAAATAGAAAATGTAAAAAATGAACGCTAAACATGAAAAACTAAACACGGTATGATTAAATATGAAATATAGAACATAGAAGAATCGAAGGACCGAAGGACCGAAGGATCGAAGAATCGAAGGATCGAAGGATAGAAGAATCGAAGGATCGGAGGATCGGAGGATCGAAAGATAGAAGAATAGGCGGACCGAAGGATCGAAAGATAGAAGAATAGAAAAGGATATCATGTCGCCGTGGCAGGAATACCGATTTTTTGGTATAATTTATACTAACAAACAGGAAATGAAACCAAACGATGCGATGAAGTAAGGGGCGAGACCATGTCAAAAGAAAAAATCATTAAAACCAATGCGCTGAGGATTCTCGACGCTAATAAAATAACCTACGAAGCAAGGACTTACGAAGCTCCGGAAGGCTTCCTGGACGGCGTTTCCGTCGCCCGCGCAGTCGGATTGGACCCGGAAGTCGTCTTTAAGACATTGGTTTTACAGGGATCCAGCAAGGAATATCTGGTATGCGTCATTCCGGTGGCCTGCGAGCTGGACCTCAAGAAAGTGGCAAAACACTTCGGAGAGAAACGGGTTGAAATGATTCCGGTGAAAGATATCACGCCGGTGACCGGCTATATCAAAGGCGGATGTTCTCCGGTGGGGATGAAGAAGCCATTCCGCACGGCGATCGACGAACAGGCGGTCCTTCTCGAACAGATCACGGTGAGCGCCGGGAAGGTCGGTCTTCAGATGACGCTGCCTGTCAATGATCTTATGCAAATCACCAAAGCCGGGTTTGCGGAACTGACGGAGTAGATTTAAAAGTAAATACATAATAAAATAAGAATATAGGGAACAAACAGTAAGATTTTCATCATTTGATCGAATCAACATCAAATGTATGAATTTTTTATTACCAAACAGACTACAATTTACACTGATAATGATAAAGCGATTTGTGTAGTATTACAAAATTATAAAATAGTAGATATATTTTGAGAATTGTCCGAAATATTGGACAGGCCGAGAGTTATAATTGAGCTAGGTGAAAAAATACAATGAAGCATGAGATATTAGCAGTTCTATTACCGAGCGAAGGGAGGTATTATCTTGATTTATATTGCCCACACTAAAGATGGTAAAAATTATACAAATGATTATGAAGCCCAGCAATTAAAGACACATTTAGTAAATGTTTCAAAATATGCAGAGAAATTTGCCAGTAGTTTTGGTGCAGGAGAAGTTGGAAGTGCATTTGGCTTATTGCACGATTTTGGTAAATATTCATATGATTTTCAAAAAAGAATACGAGGGCAGAAAATCAGAGTGGATCATTCAACTCTTGGTGCTAAGTATCTTATGGAATACCGTGGTGAAATTGGTCGTCTTTATGGGATGGTAATTGCCGGTCATCATACAGGATTAAAAAACAGTGGATGTGGCACCAATATTGGAGATGATACTTATTCATCCCAGATTAATGATTATAAAAAAAAAGATGAACAGTATCCAGACGAAATTGAAATACCAAGGACATTTAAAGATAAGATTATTAACAATGAAAATAAACACCTTGGTTTTGCATTTTCAACCTATTTAAAAATGCTCTTTTCATCTCTAGTGGATGCCGATTGGACTGATACAGAAGAATATGTTACAGGGATCAAGAGAGAACCTGTTCTTTATTCGATGCTTGAATTTGAAAATATTTTAATGCAAAAAATGCCTAAAAATGATGGAAGCAAAATTAACAATATCCGTGCAAATATCTTAGCATCGTGCATATCCGCCGCTGATTCAAGCCAAGGACTTTTTACTCTTACGGTTCCTACCGGTGGAGGGAAAACACTCTCATCCCTTATGTTTGCTGTAAAACATGCAGTGAAACATAAATTGAAAAGAATTATTTATGTTATTCCATATACAAGTATTATCGAGCAAAACGCTGATGTTATTTCAAAAAGACTAGGGAAAAAATATGTATTGGAACATCATAGCAACGTTGATAATTCGAGTATTCTTGATAAGGTAAGGGATAATTCTATTACTGCTAATAGTGAAGATATTGATTCTGAAAAAAATAGTGATGTACTGAACAGTTTAAGATGGGCAAGTGAAAATTGGGACATACCAATAATATTAACAACAAATGTTCAATTCTTCGAATCGTTTTTCTCAAATAAACCATCTAAAACAAGAAAACTTCATAATGTCGCGGAGAGTGTTGTTATATTTGATGAAGCGCAAATGCTCCCCAGAGAATTTTTATCTCCATCAATGTATGCAATATCTGAGCTTGTACAAAATTATAAAGTTACAGCGGTACTGTGCAGTGCGACTCAACCAGCAATTAGTAAATACAAATATGAAAAAATGAAAATCACCGAAATTATTGATAACCCAGCTAATCTTGCAGAAAGCCTAAAAAGAGTTGAATATGAGATTATTGGGAAAAAAACAAATGAAGAAATTGTTGAAATTATTAGGAATAATCCTAAAGTCCTTTGTATTGTAAATTCCAGAAAGCATGCCTATTCTTTGTTCAAATTAGCTCAACAGCATTGTACTGGAAATACATATCACTTAAGCACATTAATGTGCCCAATGGATAGACGGGGTGTTATCAAACATATAAAAGAAAAACTTCAAACAAATGAAAACGTAATTGTAATATCTACCTCACTTATCGAAGCTGGTGTAGATATTGATTTTCCACTTGTCATGAGAAGTATTGCCGGCATTGACAGTATTGTTCAAGCCGGAGGCAGAGCAAACAGAGAAGGAAAAATAAAATTAGGCAAAGTCCTTATCTTTGATCCAATAAGTGATACTGGGAAGCCGCCTAGAGCCATTCAAAACTCAATTAGTTTCAGTAAAGAAGTCATGGTATTATTGAAAGAAAAAGCATTTGGACTGGAAGGGATTTCCAAATATTTCAATCTGCTCTATAATAGTTCAACTGCTAATAATGTATTGGACTCGAAAGAAATTCTTAAAGAATTCAGTATTGAAGGGAATAATACAAAGCTAAATTTTGAGACGGTTGCCAAAAATTTTAAGCTAATTGAGGAAAATACTAAAAGTATTATCATAAATCTGAGAGATAGTGAATCTGAAATATTGATCAAACAAATAAGAAGTAATAATTTCAACATTGACACAATTAGAAAACTGCAGCAATACACAGTTGCGGTATATATGCCTGACTATACAAAACTGAAAAATGATAATGTAATAGATGATTTGGAGAATGGGTTTATCATATTAAACAATGATAATTATTATAATGAGGAAACCGGACTGGATATTTTTAGTGACAATAATAAAAATGCAGAATGCAGTATTATTTAGGGAGGGCTTTCTATGGGATATGGAATTAAAGTAAGAGTTTGGGGAGACTATGCTTGTTTTACGCGACCGGAGATGAAAGTGGAACGGGTAAGCTATGATATCATGACACCTTCGGCAGCAAGAGGAATCATTGAAGCGATTTATTGGAAACCGGCCATTAGATGGACGATCGATAAAATTCATGTAATTAATCCGATTGTTTTCACAAATATTCGAAGAAATGAGGTATCAGAAGTTTTAAAAATCAGCAATGTTAAAAATGCAATGGAGAAGTCTGAGCCGTTAAGCATCGTTGCAACTGAAAACAGACATCAAAGAGCGGCAATGATTTTAAAAAATGTTGAATATGTCATCGAAGCACATTTTGATATTAATCCGGGAAAAGCAGGTGAATCAGATACAGTTGAGAAACATTATAATATTGTTATGAGACGGCTTCGCCAAGGACAGTGCTTTTATCACCCATCATTCGGAACAAGAGAATTTGGAGCGTCTTTTAGGATCGTTGAAGATGAAGAATCCATGCCGAAAAGTAATCTGAGCGGTAAAATGGACTTAGGTTATATGCTTTATGATATGAATTTTACATTGAATGATACAAAAACCAGACAAACAGTAAATCCAAGCTTTTTTCGCGCTGTATTAATAGATGGTGTGCTGGATCTAACAAAAACAGGAGATGAGGTGAGAGCGTGATACTGAAATCATTATGTGATTATTACGATTTGTTAAGCAATGACATAAACTCGGGAATCAGCCCTTACGGATTTCAAACCGTCAAGGCGAATTATGCGGCAATATTATCAGAAGAGGGAAATTTGCTTGATATTATTTCGTTAAATCAGCTTAATAATAATAAGCCGCTGATATTTACAACACCAAAGAGCCTTAAAATACCAGGCATTGCAGCATCTCCGATCTGTGATAATTTCGAATATGTATTTGGCATAAGCAGTGAAAAAGGATATAAGAATATTGAAAAAATTAAATTTGAAAAAGCAAAAGAGCTTCATCTGAATATGTTTAAAGATGCGAATTGTGTTGAGGCAATAGCAATCAAGAAATTTTTTGAAACATGGGATATCAATACTGCATGGGATAACGAAAATATAATGAAGCATTATTCTGAAAAGGGGAAAGCATTTCCCGGCAATATAGTATTCCGATTATTAGGGAGAGAGGCGTATTTTCATCAAAATCAAGAAATTGTAGATATCTGGGTGGAAAAAAATAAACAAATTAATGAAAAGGAAGGTCAAATAATTGCGCAATGTTCGATAATTGGTAAACAATTATCTATTTCCAGGTTGCATAAAAAGTTTGATGGGGTAACCGGAGCCAGTACAATGGGAGCCTCACTTGTTTGCTTTAATAAAGATGCCGATGAGTCATATGGATTAGAGCAATCAAGAAATTCAGCAGTCAGTGAAGATGCTGCATTTAAATATGCAACTGCTCTTCAACATATGTTATCAAATCGGGATCAAAAAATATTGATCGGAGATGCCACAACAGTTTTTTGGGCAGGAAAAATTAATAACAGCTATATTAAAATATTCAATTGTTTACTTAGTAATCCAGATGAATCGGATGATGAATCTGTTTCGGAAGATATTAAGACCAGAGAAACTGTCAAAAGCATACTTAAAGATGGTATCAATGGAATTTATAATAAAACAGAAATTGACCCACAAACCGAATTCTGTGTTTTAGGATTATCTCCAAACGCAGGACGTCTTTCTGTACGCTTTTTTTATCGGAACGCCTTTTCTAATTTTTGTGAAAAAATAAAACAGCATTATGATGATATTGCAATCTACGGGGGTAAAAATGGAAGACAGCATATAAAGATCTGGAATTTATTGAATGCAACAGTCAGCACTAATAGCAGAGATAAAAAAGTGAATCCTCTTCTTGGAGGCGCAATAACCAAATCATTACTTACCGGCGAAATGTATCCTCAACTGCTCTTGAATCAAACAATAATGAGAATAAAAGCTGAAACTGAGATTTCACAAGCACGAGCATCAATTATTAAAGGATATCTTATCAGAAAAAACAGATTATTGAAAAAGGAGGAGGAATTAACAATGTATTTAAACGAAAAATCAAAAAATCCGGCGTATGTTTTGGGAAGGACTTTTGCAATACTTGAAATGATACAAAAAAGTGCACTTGGAGAGAGCATCAATGCAACTATCAAAGATAAATATTTTGCATCTGCGTGTTCCAATCCATCTTTGGTATTCCATAATTTACTAAAACT
>CAZJXH010000208.1:0-6907 GCA_964549475.1 uncultured Oscillospiraceae bacterium | reverse complement strand
GGAGTTTGCGGCGGATGGATGTTGTCCGGTTTCGAAGGTCGCCGTCTGGGCGCTGTCGGGGTGGTTCTGGTGACGTTATTCGCCGGGAAGACAGAATGGCCGTTTGCAACCTTTGTCATGATGAGGCAGCCGATCCATCTGGCGATCGGTATTGTCGAAGGTCTTGTAACAACGGTTGTTGTCACATTCATATGGAAAGCGAAACCCGATTTGATCGATCACGCTGTCGCGGTCAATGCAACGGATAAGAAATCCACCAAAAAAGTACTGGTTGGTCTGCTGGCTGCCGCTGTAATAGTCGGAGGAGGTCTCTCCTGGTTTGCTTCTTCCAATCCGGACGGACTGGAATGGTCCATGGAAAAAGTCGCAGGAACCACCGAGCTGGAATCAACCGATCCCATCCACCAGTTCATGGCGGATATCCAGAACAAGCTTGCTTTTTTACCGGGTTACGCCTTTAAAAGCAGTGAAACCGCTGCTGAAACCGCACAGGCCGCCTGGCCGGACGTCAATGCAGGAACCAGCGTCTCGGGAATTGTCGGAGGCGCGTTGACCCTCTCATTCGCCGCACTCACCGGGCTGATCATCCGTTTCGTGAAAAATCGAAAAAAGAAATCCACTATTTAAAAAGGATGGCTTGATGTCAAAGGTAACGAATTCCATATACAGCATAAGGCGTCTTGACGATCTTTCCCGGATGGATAGCTCCATCCACCGGGTTCATCCTGTCGCAAAGCTTTTCACAACGCTGGTCTATCTGGTTATCGTTGTGTCATTCGGGAAAGATGAAATCACCGGTCTGCTTCCCTTTGTCTTCTATCCGATCCTTCTTTTCGCTTTTTCAGAAATCCCGGTCATCCCCATCCTCAAAAAGCTGCTTCTTGTCTGCCCGCTCATTATCGGAATCGGGATACTCAATCCGTTTTTTGATTCCCGGACGATCTCTGTCGGCGCAATCGTTTTTTCCCGGGGATGGATCACTTTTCTGTCTATTTTGATGAAAAGCGGTCTTACCGTGACCGTCAGCATCCTGCTGCTTGCAACAACCGGGATGAATCGGCTGGGAGTCGCCCTGCGAATGTGCAAGGTACCCAGGATATTTGTCCTGCAGTTGTTATTGACTTATCGCTACCTTTCGGTCTTGCTGGAAGAAGTCTCAAAAATGACCATGGCGTATGCTTTGCGGGCACCCGGGCAGAAAGGAATCGCTTTCCGCAGCTGGGGATCGTTCGCAGGCCAGCTTCTTTTGCGGACATTCGACCGGGCGCAGCGTGTCTACCGGGCGATGAATCTTCGGGGCTTTGACGGAGAATATCACACAGGGCGCTTCCCCGGCGGACAGTCTTCTGTTCGGGCAAGATGGAAGGATATCGCTTATTTTGCAGCATGGAGCGCCTTTTTTATCTTTGCAAGGGTATACAATATCCCTTTGCTGATTGAAGCGCTTTTCAAAGGAGGACGGTTATTATGAGCCATCATAAACTTGAAGTGAAAAACATCTCTTTTTCGTATCCGGATGGATTCGAGGCAGTCAAAAACCTCTCTTTCTTAATCCATCACGGAGAATCCATCGGAATTATCGGAGCGAACGGCGCTGGAAAATCCACCATTCTGATGCTGCTGATGGGCGTTCTTTTTCCTTCTTCCGGCGAGGTCCTGGTTGGAGATGTCCATGTGAGTAAAAAAACGCTTCCGATGATCCGCCAGCGTCTTGGAATGGTCTTTCAGAATCCCGATGACCAGTTGTTCATGACCACGGTGTACGATGATGTCGCTTTTGGTCCGCGAAATTATAAGCTCGATGAGACGGAAGTGGACCACCGGGTCCGGGAAGCGCTGGACATCATGGGAATCGCCCATCTGGCAGACAGAGCTCCGTTCAAATTGTCCGGGGGCGAAAAACGATCCGCTGCGATTGCCAGCGTCCTGTCCATGCAGCCGGATGTATTGATCATGGACGAGCCTACGGCGGCACTTGATCCGAAATCCAGACGCAGAGTCATTCATTTTCTGAACCGCTTCGAACATACCAGGATCATTACCAGCCATGACCTGGATATGATTCTGGACACCTGCCGGAGAGTCATCCTGGTCCGGAACGGGGAAATCGAAGCGGACGGTCCCGCCCGTGATATTCTGACCAATGCGGAATTATTGGACCGCTGCGGACTGGAAATGCCGCTTTCTCTTCAAAACTGCCCCGTGTGCGGATATTCGAAAGCCGGTACTTAAAAACAGATTCATTCTTTCTTTTCTATTCTTTTCTTGCTATAATGATAGAGCAAACGTTTGTTCTATCTTTTTTTCAATCAATCCACCAATCCGGATGGAGGATATTATTTTGTTTGGAATGCCAGGCAATGTCGGCGAGGTAAAAATAAAAGGAAAAGAGGACTGTCCTGTTCTTGAAGAAGCCATTGACAGCCCCGGCAAAGATGCGTTTCCCCGCGACCGCATTATTCTGCATTGTGATCTGAACAATTTCTATGCCTCGGTCGAGTGTCTTTATCACCCGGAGTTGAAGGGTCTTCCTGTCGCTGTGGGAGGAAGCGTCGAGAAACGCCATGGCATCATTCTGGCCAAGAATCAGCTGGCTAAGGCTTGCGGAGTGAAGACGGCCGAACCGATCTGGCAGGCGAAGGCAAAATGTCCCAATCTGGTGTTGATTCCCCCGGATATGAAGAAATATGTCAATTATTCTGAAATGGTCCGGGAGATTTACGAACGGTACACAGACCTGATCGAGCCTTTCGGCATTGACGAATGCTGGCTGGATATCACCGGCAGCACGCTTCTTTTGGGCGATGGCGAGCATATTGCATCCGAAATCCGGCAGGCGGTCCGTACCGAACTGGGGTTGACCATCTCCGTCGGTGTCTCATGGAATAAGATTTTCGCCAAACTTGGAAGTGATATGAAAAAGCCGGATGCAACGACAGTTATCACGCGGGAAAACTACAAAGAGCTGGTATGGCCCCTGCCGGTCGAGGATCTTCTGTTTGTCGGACGCAAGACAGCCCGGCAGTTGAAGCGGATCGGCATTTGCACCATCGGCCGGATTGCCGTGCTGGATGAATCCTTTCTGAAGAAAGAGTTCGGAAAATGGGGCGGTACGCTCTGGGCTTTCGCCAATGGCAGCGATGACAGTCCCATCGACAAGAACTGGGCAAGCGTCCGGGCGAAAGGAATCGGAAACAGTACGACCACTCCGCAGGATATCCATTCGTACGAGGATGCCAAGGCCGTTTTCGTGCTGTTGGCGGAAAGTGTGGCAAGGCGGCTGCGCGAAAACGGCCTTCGAGGTCGCACGGTCGCGATCAGTCTGCGCGACTGCGACCTCGACTGCATCGAGCGGCAGCGCGCGATGGAGGCGGCGACGTGCGTGTCGGGCGATCTGATCGCCGCCGCTATGGGCTTGCTCCGCGAGAACTGGCACCCGGGCGTGAGCAAGCCGCTGCGCTCGATGGGCATCCGTGTGACATCCCTGGAAGAGGCCTCTGCGCCGGTCCAGCTCAGCCTCTTTGAGTCTTCCCTGCAAATCGGGAAAAAGGAGAACGTCGAAAAAGCGATCGACCTGATCCGTGAAAAATTCGGCGACGATGCGGTCATGCGTGCGCTCATGATGAAGAAAAACTCGTCGTCTCCTGAAATGGAAGAAGGCCAGTCAAACGATATCCGGCATCGCCGCACGCTCTGACCTGCCATTATGTCGTCTCGGTGTCGTCTCGGTGTCGTCTTGGTGTCGTCTCGGTGTCGTCTCGGTATCGTCTCTGGATCGTCCGATATTTTTTATTTTGTCTTCTTGTTTATTTCTGATTGATTTTTATCTGCTTTTTTATCGGCATTTTTTATCTGTTTTTATCTGCTGTTTAGTCAGTATTTTTTATTTGCTGTTTATCTGCTGTTTAATCAGCATTTTTTATTTGCTGTTTATCTGCTGTTTATCTATATTTTTAATGATTGCTGACAGAATCCTCTGTATTTCTTTCACTCCGATACGCGCGGGCGCAGGCGATCCCGTCCACCGACGCGGATATGATTCCTCCCGCGTATCCGGCGCCTTCCCCGCAAGGATAGAGGCCTTCAATGCTGGACATTCTCCGGGTGTCCCGCAGGATGCGCACGGGAGAGGAGCTTCTGGATTCGATCCCTGTCAGGACCGCACCCGGGGATGCGAATCCTGCAAGTCTGGCATTAAAAAGCGGGAGTGCCAGCCGAAGCGACTGTGTCACAAACGAAGGCAGGCAGATGGCCAGATTGGTCCATGTGACACCGGGAGCATAGGTTGGAACCACCTGTTCCAATCGCATCACAGAAGTATTTCCATTTTCCGTCATTTGAAGTTTGCCCTGGCTGTCCTGCCTGTCCGGGCTGTTTTTTAAAAAACCTCCGACCGATTGAGCAGGAGCCTTGTAAGAGGCGCCTCCCGCAAGAAATGCTTTGTGCTCCCATTTTTCTTGAAAATCCATTCCTGACAGAGGCGAATCCGAGTCATAATCCGAAGGCGTCACATTGACCAGGATGGCACTGTTCGCATTGGTTTGCGCTCTTGCATGCAGACTCATCCCGTTCGTCACAACCTGCTGTTCTCCCGATGCGCTTGCGATGACCTGCCCGCCGGGGCACATGCAGAACGTATAGACATCCCTGCCGTTGGGAAGATGGCAGGACAGTTTATACTCCGCAGCCGGCAGGGTTCTCTCTATTTCAGGAGTTTGCCGTCCGTATTGGCTTTCGTTGACCGCTTTCTGCAGATGTTCGATCCGAACGCCCATGGAGAAGGGTTTTGCCTGCATCTCGACGCCTTCTGCCAAAAGCATGCGGATTGTATCCCGCGCGCTGTGGCCGATGGCAAGAATAACCGTATCGGTTTCGATTGTGAAGGAATTTTGCTTTTCGTCTTTGATCATGTCCTCCGGCAGACTGGGTTGCGAATCAGCTTTACCGGATCGTAAATCGGCTTTGTCGGATGACGAATCGACTCTTCTGGCGACTTCAATCCCCGAAATCCTGCCATTTTCGGCATGGATTCTCTCCAGCCGGGTTTCAAAGAGCACCGTACCACCCAGCCGTTCGATTGTTTCACGGATTTTTTTAATGATATCACGAAGCAGATCCGTTCCGATATGCGGCTTTGCCATTGTTAGAATCTCTTCCGGCGCTCCTGCGTCGACAAAAGTCTCAAGAACCATTCGACAAGCCGGGTCCTTGATCCCCGTCGTCAATTTGCCGTCGGAAAACGTTCCGGCGCCTCCCTCTCCGAATTGTACGTTCGACTCAGGAAGCAGGATGCCATTCTCCCAGAATGCAAGGATATCTTTGATGCGCTCATCGACCGCTTTTCCTCTTTCGATCAAAACAGGCTGATATCCATCCACGGCAAGTGTCAATGCGGCAAAAAGCCCTGCAGGACCGCATCCAACGACAACCGGGCGTGTTCTTCTCCGTATTCTTCCATCCGATCGGTTTTCTTCTGGTTTTTTCCCTTCCGACAGTCTTCTTTCCCTTATTCGAAGCAGACTTTCAGGCAAATCATTTCTGATTGGCTCGTCCCATGAGAGTTCGACCGAAAAAACATAGAACAGCCGGGGTTTCTTTCTTGCATCCAGTGATTTTTTCAGGATCCGAATCGTTGGAGATGCCCGATTCGCTGTTTCATGACCTTCCGGCTTTTTCAGCAGGGCCTCGCGAACAGCCTGTTCAAACATTTCCTGCGAATAGCCGGCCGGGCATTTGATATCATCTATTTTTATTTTCGTCATGAATTCTCTATTCCTCTCATATAGCGGGGCATAAATTCATTCTCCCGCCAGCAGGGCTGCCGCCGCGCTTTCTCCGGCGATACAGCCGCTTGCCCAGGCAAACTGCAGATTGAATCCTCCGCAATCGCCATCCACGTCCAGCACTTCCCCTGTGATATACAATCCATCCCAAAAATTGGATTCAAGAGTTTTTGGATTCAGTTCCCTGCAGCGGATTCCTCCTGCGGTGACCTGTGCTTCTTCCCAGCCGGTGGTTCCAATGATTTTCAATGGAAAATTTTTAAGATGGGATACGAGAATCGCCAAATCCTGCTGTGTGAGGGTCGAAACAGGTTGATTCTCCCGGCAGGGAAACAGTCTTTTGATCAGCGTGGCTGCAATTTTATACGGCAGCACGCCCACAAGAAATTCATGGATCGGACGAGTGCCGAATTCGCGGATCCGGTTCGACAGGAGTTCGATCAGCTCCCTGATGGCAAATTCTTCCAGAAAATCAATTACAGCGTAATATTCTGTTTCATTCCCGTTTTCTGTCCATTCCGCCAGATGTCCTGACAATTGCAGGATAGGCGGTCCGGAAATTCCATATTTTGTAAAAAGGAGCTCGCCGGATTCTTTCCGGATCATTTTCCGGGTATCCTGGTTCTTCTGAATCTCCCGGGCCTTCCGGATCTCCATGTCCTCAAGGTTTCCATGGATCTCCTCTCTGGATGGTTTGTCCTCGTTCGGAAGAATTTCTCCTCCTGCGTCGGATTTTTCTTTTTTCTCATGGCCAATTCTCATAAGAGAAATTCCGGCATTCCACTTTGTTCCAGCCAATGGAGCGATAAAGTCCATATCGGTCCGCAATTGCACAATAGCAGGTGAAAGCCGGGTGCATGTATGGGACAGTGACTTCAGCAGATTGTACCCGAGGCCGTTGGAGGATAGCGCAGGAGCGGCTTTCCCTCCTGTTGCGACAATCACTTTCCGAGTCAGCAGACCAAATGGTTCCGTCCCGGGTGCATCTTTGATTCCGGTTATCTTGAAATATTGGCCGGAATCCTCTTTACCCTGACCAGTCTGGGATCCACCGGCCGTTTTTGCGATCTCCCGCACTTCCATGTTAAGCAGGATCTCTATATGGAGAGAGGAAATCTCTTCTT